>NZ_JACNAC010000048.1:0-53387 GCF_017349775.1 Pseudomonas sp. GW460-12-10-14-TSB1 | reverse complement strand
TAATTTCGCCATAGAAAATTTACTTGCCCCGTGTTTAGCCATAAAATCACGCCGATTGACTGCACTGCGACATATCGTCACTGCTTTATTTCTTTATCAAGCTCAGAGACCTTTGCTCTCTGTTAAGGATTACCAGCATGCCCGAAGCGACAGGACTCATGGCCCACAACTGGGGCTTTGCCATTTTCCTTCTGGGTGTAGGCGGCCTCTGCGCCTTCATGCTCGGCGTCTCCAGCCTCCTCGGGTCAAAAGCCTGGGGCCGCAGCAAAAACGAACCGTTCGAGTCCGGCATGCTACCTACCGGTGGCGCCCGCTTGCGGCTCTCAGCCAAATTCTATCTGGTCGCGATGCTCTTCGTGATCTTCGATATCGAAGCCCTATTTCTCTTTGCCTGGTCTGTGTCCGTCCGCGAAAGCGGCTGGACCGGATTCGTCGAAGCTCTCGTTTTCATAGCAATTCTGTTGGCAGGTCTTGTCTACCTTTGGCGGGTGGGGGCTCTTGATTGGGCTCCGGAAGGTCGCCGTAAGCGGCAGGCGAAGCTAAAACAATGAGGCTTTGGCGATGCAATACAATCTCACCAGGATCGACCCCGATGCTCCTAACGAGCAGTATCCGATCGGCGAACGGGAAACCGTTTCCGATCCGTTAGAAGATCAAGTCCACAAAAACATCTTCATGGGCAAGCTGGAAGACGTGCTGAGCGGCGCGGTCAACTGGGGGCGTAAGAACTCCCTGTGGCCGTACAACTTCGGCCTGTCCTGCTGCTACGTGGAAATGACCACCGCCTTCACGGCGCCCCACGACATCGCGCGCTTCGGCGCCGAAGTTATCCGGGCATCACCGCGCCAGGCGGATTTCATGGTTATTGCCGGAACCTGCTTCATCAAGATGGCGCCGATCATTCAGCGTCTCTACGAGCAAATGCTCGAACCGAAGTGGGTCATCTCCATGGGTTCGTGCGCCAACTCCGGTGGCATGTACGACATCTATTCCGTCGTTCAAGGGGTGGACAAGTTCCTGCCCGTGGACGTCTACGTGCCTGGCTGCCCGCCCCGCCCTGAAGCTTTTCTGCAAGGCCTGATGCTCTTGCAGGAGTCGATTGGCCAGGAGCGTCGCCCACTTTCCTGGGTCGTCGGTGACCAAGGCGTGTATCGCGCCGAAATGCCGTCGCAAAAGGAACAGCGCCGCGAACAGCGTATTCAGGTAACCAACCTGCGCAGCCCCGACGAAGTCTGATTCCAGAGCGCTTCTTACAAAGAACGAAAAACTGGCTTCATTCTTTACGTTGACCGAAAGCGATAAAAAACCATGACTACAGGCAGTGCTCTGTACATCCCGCCTTATAAGGCAGACGACCAGGATGTGGTCGTCGAACTCAATAACCGTTTTGGCCCTGAGGCGTTCACCGCCCAGGCCACCCGCACCGGCATGCCGGTGCTGTGGGTTACCCGTGCCAAACTCGTCGAAGTTCTGACCTTCCTGCGCAACCTGCCCAAGCCGTACGTCATGCTCTATGACCTGCATGGCGTGGACGAGCGTCTGCGCACCAAGCGTCAAGGGCTGCCAGGCGCCGACTTCAGTGTGTTCTACCACCTGCTGTCGATCGAGCGTAATAGTGACGTAATGATCAAGGTCGCCTTGTCCGAGAGCGACCTCAGCTTGCCGACCGTGACCGGTATCTGGCCAAACGCCAACTGGTACGAGCGTGAAGTCTGGGACATGTTCGGCATCAACTTCGCCGGCCACCCTCACCTGTCGCGCATCATGATGCCGCCGACCTGGGAAGGTCACCCGCTGCGCAAGGACTTCCCGGCGCGCGCCACCGAATTCGATCCGTTCAGCCTGACCCTGGCCAAGCAACAACTGGAAGAAGAAGCCGCGCGCTTCAAGCCGGAAGACTGGGGCATGAAGCGTTCCGGCGCCAACGAGGACTACATGTTCCTCAACCTGGGCCCGAACCACCCTTCGGCTCACGGTGCCTTCCGCATCATCCTGCAACTGGACGGTGAAGAGATCGTCGACTGCGTACCGGACATCGGCTACCACCACCGTGGCGCCGAGAAGATGGCCGAGCGTCAGTCCTGGCACAGTTTCATTCCGTACACCGACCGTATCGACTACCTCGGCGGCGTGATGAACAACCTGCCGTACGTGCTCTCGGTCGAGAAACTGGCCGGGATCAAGGTGCCGGAGAAGGTCGACGTCATCCGCATCATGCTGGCCGAGTTCTTCCGGATCACCAGCCACCTGCTGTTCCTGGGTACCTACATCCAGGACGTCGGCGCCATGACCCCGGTGTTCTTCACCTTCACCGACCGTCAGCGCGCCTACACCGTGATCGAAGCCATCACCGGTTTCCGTCTGCACCCGGCTTGGTACCGCATCGGCGGCGTCGCCCACGACCTGCCACGCGGCTGGGAAAAACTGGTGAAGGACTTCGTCGACTGGCTGCCCAAACGCCTCGACGAATACACCAAAGCCGCCCTGCAGAACAGCATCCTCAAGGGTCGTACCATCGGTGTCGCCGCCTACAACACCAAGGAAGCCCTGGAATGGGGCGTCACCGGTGCTGGCCTGCGTTCCACCGGTTGCGATTTCGACCTGCGTAAGGCGCGCCCCTACTCCGGCTACGAGAACTTCGAGTTCGAAGTCCCGCTGGCGGCCAACGGCGATGCCTACGACCGCTGCATGGTCCGCGTCGAAGAAATGCGCCAGAGCATCAAGATCATCGACCAGTGCCTGCGCAACATGCCGGAAGGCCCGTACAAGGCGGACCACCCGCTGACCACACCGCCGCCGAAAGAGCGCACGCTGCAGCACATCGAGACCCTGATCACGCACTTCCTGCAGGTTTCGTGGGGCCCGGTCATGCCGGCCAACGAGTCCTTCCAGATGATCGAAGCGACCAAGGGCATCAACAGTTATTACCTGACGAGCGATGGCGGCACCATGAGCTACCGCACCCGGATCCGTACCCCGAGCTTCGCCCACCTGCAGCAGATCCCTTCGGTGATCCGCGGCAGCATGGTCGCGGACTTGATCGCGTACCTGGGTAGTATCGACTTCGTTATGGCCGACGTGGACCGCTAAGCATGAACAGCACGCTTATCCAGACAGACCGTTTCGCCCTGAGCGAAACCGAGCGCTCGGCCATCGAGCACGAGCTGCATCACTACGAAGACCCGCGCGCGGCGTCTATCGAAGCCCTGAAGATCGTCCAGAAGGAACGTGGCTGGGTGCCTGATGGCGCGCTCTACGCCATCGGCGAGATCCTCGGCATCCCGGCCAGCGACGTAGAAGGCGTGGCGACGTTCTACAGCCAGATCTTCCGTCAGCCGGTCGGCCGTCACATCATCCGTGTCTGCGACAGCATGGTCTGCTACATCGGCGGCCACGAGTCCGTGGTCAGCCAGATCCAGAGCGAGCTGGGCATCGGCCTCGGCCAGACCACCGCCGACGGCCGCTTCACCCTGCTGCCGGTGTGCTGCCTGGGCAACTGCGACAAGGCCCCGGCACTGATGATCGACGACGACACTTTCGGCGACGTGCAGCCTGCTGGCGTGGCCAAACTGTTGGAGGGCTACGTATGACCCTGACATCCTTCGGCCCTGCCAACCGCATCCAGCGCAGCCCGGAAACCCATCCGCTGACCTGGCGCCTGCGCGACGACGGCGAGCCGGTATGGCTCGACGAGTACCAGGCCAAGAACGGCTACGCCGCTGCGCGCAAGGCCTTCGCCGACCTGTCCCAGGACGACATCGTCCAGACCGTCAAGGACGCCGGCCTCAAGGGCCGCGGCGGCGCGGGCTTCCCCACTGGCGTGAAGTGGGGCCTGATGCCCAAAGACGAATCCATGAACATCCGCTACCTGCTGTGCAACGCGGACGAAATGGAACCCAACACCTGGAAAGACCGCATGCTGATGGAGCAACTGCCCCATCTGCTGATCGAAGGCATGCTGATCAGCGCCCGCGCGCTGAAAACCTACCGCGGCTATATCTTCCTGCGGGGCGAGTACACCACCGCCGCCAAGCACCTCAACCGTGCAGTGGAAGAAGCCAAAGCTGCAGGCCTGCTGGGCAAGAACATCCTGGGCAGCGGCTTCGACTTCGAGCTGTTCGTCCACACCGGCGCCGGGCGTTACATCTGCGGTGAAGAAACCGCGCTGATCAACTCCCTCGAAGGCCGCCGCGCCAACCCACGCTCCAAGCCGCCCTTCCCTGCCGCCGTCGGCGTCTGGGGCAAGCCGACCTGCGTGAACAACGTCGAGACCCTGTGCAACGTGCCAGCGATCATCGGCGACGGCGTGGAATGGTACAAATCCCTCGCTCGCGAAGGCAGTGAAGACCACGGCACCAAGCTGATGGGCTTCTCCGGCAAAGTGAAGAACCCTGGCCTGTGGGAGCTGCCGTTCGGCGTGACCGCGCGCGAGCTGTTCGAAGACTACGCCGGCGGCATGCGCGACGGCTTCAAGCTCAAGTGCTGGCAGCCAGGCGGCGCCGGTACCGGTTTCCTGTTGCCTGAACACCTGGATGCGCAGATGTACGCCGGCGGCATCGCCAAGGTAGGCACCCGCATGGGTACCGGCCTGGCCATGGCGGTCGACGACAGCATCAACATGGTGTCGCTGCTGCGCAACATGGAAGAGTTCTTTGCCCGCGAATCCTGCGGCTTCTGCACCCCTTGCCGCGATGGCCTGCCGTGGAGCGTCAAGCTGCTGCGCGCCCTCGAGAAAGGCGAAGGGCAAGCCGGCGATATCGAGACCCTGCTGGGTCTGGTCGGCTTCCTCGGCCCAGGCAAGACCTTCTGTGCTCACGCACCGGGCGCCGTGGAGCCATTGGGCAGCGCCATCAAGTATTTCCGTCCAGAGTTCGAGGCCGGCATCGCAGCCACCAGTGCTGCCGTCGTCCCGCCCCTGGCCCGGCCGATCGTAGTCGGCGCGTAAACGTATCGAACGAGGGTGGTCCGTGCCGCCCTCGTATCGCCTGAAGACGCCGCGACGCGCCAGGCGAGCACCAAGATTCCATTAGCCACGCCCGCTGACACCGGGCCAACGAAGAACTTTGAACCATGGCCACTATCCACGTAGACGGCAAAGCGCTCGAAGTCGATGGGGCGGACAACCTGTTACAGGCATGTCTGTCACTAGGCCTCGACATCCCTTATTTCTGCTGGCACCCCGCTCTCGGTAGCGTCGGTGCCTGTCGCCAGTGCGCGGTCAAGCAGTACACCGACGAGAACGACACCCGTGGTCGCATCGTCATGTCCTGCATGACACCCGCCACCGACAACACCTGGATCTCCATCGACGATGAAGAATCCAAGGCCTTCCGCGCCAGTGTCGTCGAATGGCTGATGACCAACCACCCGCACGACTGCCCGGTCTGCGAGGAAGGCGGTCACTGCCACCTGCAAGACATGACCGTGATGACCGGCCACAACGAGCGCCGTTATCGCTTTACCAAGCGTACCCACCAGAACCAGGAACTCGGCCCGTTCATCGCTCACGAGATGAACCGCTGCATCGCCTGCTACCGTTGCGTACGATTCTACAAAGACTATGCCGGCGGCACCGACCTCGGCGTGTTCGGCGCTCACGACAACGTGTACTTCGGTCGCGTTGAAGACGGCACCCTGGAAAGCGAGTTCTCCGGCAACCTCACCGAGGTCTGCCCGACCGGTGTGTTCACCGACAAGACTCACTCCGAGCGCTACAACCGCAAATGGGACATGCAGTTCTCGCCGAGCATCTGCCATGGCTGCTCCAGCGGTTGCAACATCTCCCCGGGCGAGCGCTACGGCGAACTGCGACGCATCGAAAACCGCTACAACGGTTCGGTGAACCAGTACTTCCTGTGCGACCGCGGCCGTTTCGGTTATGGCTACGTCAACCGCACAGACCGTCCACGCCAGCCGCTGCTGAACGACGGCACCAAGCTGAACCTGGACCAGGCGCTGGACAAGACCGCCGACCTGCTGCGCGGCCGCAATATCGTCGGTATCGGTTCGCCCCGCGCCAGCCTGGAAAGCAACTACGCCCTGCGTGAGCTGGTAGGCGCCGAGCACTTCTACAGCGGTATCGAAGCCGCCGAGCTGGAGCGCATCCGCCTGGTCCTGCAAGTGCTGAAAAACAGCCCGCTGCCCGTGCCGACCATGCGCGACATCGAAGACCACGATGCGGTGTTCGTCCTCGGCGAAGACCTGACCCAGACCGCCGCCCGCATGGCCCTGGCCCTGCGTCAGTCGGTCAAGGGCAAGGCTGAAGAGATGGCCGACGCCATGCGCGTCCAGCCATGGCTCGACGCCGCGGTGAAAAACATCGGCCAGCACGCGCTGAACCCGCTGTTCATCGCCAGCCTGGCTGAAACCAAGCTCGACGACGTTGCCGAGGAGTGTGTACACGCCGCTCCCGACGACCTGGCACGCATCGGTTTCGCCGTGGCCCATGCCCTGGACGCCAGCGCCCCGGCTGTCGAAGGCCTGGACGCACAAGCCCAGGAACTGGCCAAGCGCATCGCCGACGCCCTCCTCGCCGCCAAGCGCCCACTGATCATCGCCGGCACCTCCCTGGGTTCCAAGGCACTGATCGAAGCCGCGGCGAACATCGCCAAGGCCCTGAAGCTGCGCGAGAAGAACGGTTCCATCAGCCTGATCGTGCCTGAGGCCAACAGCCTCGGCCTGGCCATGCTCGGTGGCGAATCGGTGGACGCCGCCCTGCAAGCGGTGATCGACGGTAAGGCCGACGCCCTGGTCGTGCTGGAAAACGATCTGTACACCCGCACCGACGCCGCCAAGGTCGATGCCGCGCTGAACGCCGCGAAAGTGGTGATCGTCGCCGACCACCAGAAGACCGCCACCAGCGATCGCGCGCACCTGATTCTGCCAGCGGCCAGCTTCGCCGAAGGCGACGGCACCCTGGTCAGCCAGGAAGGCCGTGCCCAGCGCTTCTTCCAGGTGTTCGACCCGACTTACATGGATGCCAGCATCCTGGTTCACGAAGGCTGGCGCTGGCTGCATGCCCTGCGCTCTACCCTGCTGAACAAGCCGGTGGACTGGACCCAACTGGACCACGTGACCGCCGCCTGCGCCCAGAGCAACCCGCAACTGGCACGCATCGTCGATGCCGCGCCATCGGCGTCGTTCCGCATCAAGGGCCTGAAGCTGGCCCGCGAACCGCTGCGTTACAGCGGCCGTACCGCCATGCGCGCCGACATCAACGTGCACGAGCCACGTACCCCGCAGGACCAGGACACCGCGTTCTCCTTCTCCATGGAAGGTTACTCGGGCTCCGTGGAACCGCGCTCCCAGGTGCCGTTCGCCTGGTCGCCGGGCTGGAACTCGCCGCAAGCCTGGAACAAGTTCCAGGACGAAGTCGGTGGTCACCTGCGTGCCGGCGATCCGGGCACCCGCCTGATCGAAAGCCAGGGCGACAGCCTCGGCTGGTTCGCCAGCGTGCCGCGCGCCTTCTCCCCTGCCCAGGGCACCTGGCAGGCGGTGCCGTTCTACCACCTGTTCGGCAGCGAAGAGAACTCTTCGAAAGCCGCTCCGGTCCAGGAACGCATCCCGGCCGCCTACGTTTCCCTGGCCAAGTCCGAAGCCGATCGCCTCGGCGTCAACGATGGTGCGCTGCTCGCCGTGAACGTGGCAGGCCAGACCCTGCGTCTGCCGCTGCGCATCAACGAAGAACTGGGCGCTGGCCTGGTGGCCCTGCCGGCTGGCCTGGCGGGCATTCCACCGGCGATCTTTGGCAAATCCGTTGACGGTCTGCAGGAGGCAGCGCAATGACCTGGTTCACCCCTGAAGTGATCGACGTGATCCTGGCGGTCGTCAAAGCCCTGGTCATCATGCTGGCCGTGGTGGTCGCAGGTGCCTTGCTCAGCTTTGTCGAGCGTCGCCTACTGGGCTGGTGGCAGGACCGTTACGGTCCGAACCGCGTTGGCCCGTTCGGCATGTTCCAGATCGCCGCCGACATGCTGAAGATGTTCTTCAAGGAAGACTGGACCCCGCCGTTTGCCGACAAGGTGATCTTCACCCTGGCACCGGTCGTGGCCATGAGCGCCTTGCTGATCGCTTTCGCGATCATCCCGATCACCCCGACCTGGGGTGTGGCGGACCTGAACATCGGCCTGCTGTTCTTCTTCGCCATGGCCGGCCTGTCGGTCTACGCGGTGCTGTTCGCCGGCTGGTCGAGCAACAACAAGTTCGCCCTGCTCGGCAGCCTGCGGGCCTCGGCCCAGACCGTGTCCTATGAAGTGTTCATGGGCCTGGCGCTGATGGGCATCGTGGCCCAGGTCGGTTCGTTCAACATGCGCGACATCGTCGACTACCAGGCGCAGAACCTGTGGTTCATCATTCCGCAGTTCTTCGGCTTCTGTACCTTCTTCATCGCTGGCGTGGCCGTGACTCACCGTCACCCGTTCGACCAGCCGGAAGCGGAACAGGAACTGGCCGACGGTTACCACATTGAATACGCCGGCATGAAATGGGGCATGTTCTTCGTTGGCGAGTACATCGGCATCATCCTGATCTCGGCACTGCTGGTCACCCTGTTCTTCGGTGGCTGGCACGGTCCGTTCGGCATCCTGCCGCAACTGTCCTTCGTCTGGTTCGCCCTGAAGACCGCGTTCTTCATCATGCTGTTCATCCTGCTGCGCGCTTCCATCCCGCGTCCGCGTTATGACCAGGTGATGGACTTCAGCTGGAAATTCTGCCTGCCGCTGACCCTGATCAATTTGCTGGTGACTGCTGCGCTTGTGTTGTTGAACACGCCAGCGGGCGCGGTTCAGTGAGGATTTGACCCATGTTCAAATATATTGGCGACATCGTTAAGGGTACTGGTACCCAACTGCGCAGCCTGGTGATGGTCTTCGGCCATGGCTTTCGCAAGCGCGACACCCTGCAATACCCGGAAGAGCCGGTCTACCTGCCGCCCCGCTACCGTGGCCGCATCGTGCTGACCCGCGACCCCGATGGCGAAGAGCGTTGCGTAGCCTGCAACCTGTGCGCCGTGGCGTGCCCGGTGGGTTGCATCTCGCTGCAGAAAGCTGAAACCGAAGACGGTCGCTGGTACCCGGACTTCTTCCGCATCAACTTCTCGCGTTGCATCTTCTGCGGCCTCTGCGAGGAAGCCTGCCCGACCACCGCGATCCAGCTGACCCCGGATTTCGAGATGGCCGAGTTCAAACGTCAGGACCTGGTTTACGAGAAAGAAGATCTGCTGATCTCCGGTCCCGGAAAGAACCCTGATTACAACTTCTATCGTGTTGCAGGTATGGCCATTGCCGGTAAGCCAAAAGGCTCCGCGCAAAACGAAGCCGAGCCGATCAACGTGAAGAGCTTGCTGCCTTAAGGAAGAAAGATGGAATTCGCTTTCTATTTCGCGTCAGGTGTCGCCGTTGTCTCCACGCTACGCGTGGTGACCAACACCAACCCTGTGCACGCCCTGCTCTACCTGATCATTTCGCTGATCGCCGTGGCGATGACGTTCTTCAGCCTCGGCGCGCCGTTCGCCGGCGTGCTGGAAGTGATCGCCTATGCCGGCGCCATCATGGTGCTGTTCGTGTTCGTGGTGATGATGCTGAACCTGGGCCCAGCCTCGGTTCAGCAGGAACGCATCTGGCTCAAGCCGGGGATCTGGCTCGGGCCGGTGGTGCTCGCCGCCCTGCTGCTGGTGGAACTGCTGTACGTGCTGTTCAGCCACCAGAGCGGTAGCGGTATCGGCCACACCACCGTGGACGCCAAGGCCGTGGGCATCAGCCTGTTCGGTCCTTATCTGCTGGTGGTCGAACTCGCCTCGATGCTGCTGCTCGCCGCAGCCGTCACGGCGTTCCACCTGGGCCGCAACGAGGCGAAGGAGTAAGACCATGCCTACTATCGGAACTATCCCTCTGGAGCACGGCATGGCCGTTGCCGGCATCCTGTTCTGCCTCGGCCTGGTCGGCCTGATGGTGCGCCGCAACATTCTCTTCGTGCTGATGAGCCTGGAGGTGATGATGAATGCCTCCGCCTTGGCCTTCATCGTCGCCGGTAGCCGCTGGGCGCAGCCGGATGGACAGGTCATGTTCATCCTGGTGATCAGCCTGGCAGCCGCCGAGGCCAGTATCGGCCTGGCGATCCTGTTGCAGCTGTATCGCCGCTTCCACACTCTCGATATCGACGCTGCCAGCGAGATGCGCGGATGAACCTTCTCTATCTGACTTTCCTGTTCCCCCTGATCGGTTTCCTGCTGCTGTCGTTCTCCCGTGGACGCCTCTCGGAAAACCTCTCCGCCCTGATCGGTGTCGGTTCCGTTGGCCTGTCGGCGATTGTCGCGGCTTATGTGATCTGGCAATTCAACGTCGCCCCGCCGGAAGGTGGCCACTACACCCAGGTGCTGTGGCAGTGGATGACCGTTGGCGACTTCAAGCCGACCTTCGCCCTGTATCTGGACGGCCTGTCCGTGACCATGCTCGGCGTGGTGGTGGGCGTGGGTTTCCTGATCCACTTGTTCGCGTCCTGGTACATGCGCGGTGAAGACGGTTACTCGCGCTTCTTCGCCTACACCAACCTGTTCATCGCCAGCATGCTGTTCCTGGTGCTCGGCGATGACCTGTTGTTCCTGTACTTCGGCTGGGAAGGCGTAGGCCTGTGTTCGTACCTGCTGATCGGTTTCTACTACAGCAACCGCAACAACGGTAACGCGGCACTCAAGGCCTTCATCGTCACCCGCATCGGCGACGTGTTCATGGCCATCGGCCTGTTCATCCTGTTCCAGCAGCTGGGTACCCTGAACATCCAGCAACTGCTGGTCGCGGCGCCTGCGAAGTTCCAGGCCGGCGACTTCTGGATCGTCCTGGCGACCCTGATGCTGCTGGGTGGCGCGGTCGGTAAATCCGCCCAGCTGCCGCTACAGACCTGGCTGGCGGACGCGATGGCCGGTCCTACCCCGGTTTCGGCACTGATCCACGCCGCAACCATGGTGACCGCCGGTGTCTACCTGATCGCCCGTACCCACGGCCTGTTCGCCCTGGCGCCGGACATCCTGCACCTGGTGGGCGTCGTCGGTGGCGTGACCCTGGTCCTGGCCGGCTTCGCCGCGCTGGTACAGACCGACATCAAGCGGATCCTCGCCTACTCGACCATGAGCCAGATCGGCTACATGTTCCTGGCCCTGGGCGTTGGCGCCTGGGACGGCGCGATCTTCCACCTGATGACCCACGCCTTCTTCAAGGCCCTGCTGTTCCTTGCCTCCGGTGCGGTGATCGTTGCCTGCCACCACGAGCAGAACATCTTCAAGATGGGCGGCCTGTGGAAGAAACTGCCGCTGGCCTACGCCAGCTTCATCGTTGGCGGCGCGGCCCTGGCGGCCCTGCCACTGGTCACCGCCGGTTTCTACTCCAAGGACGAGATCCTCTGGGAAGCCTTCGCCAGCGGTAACCACGGCCTGCTGTATGCCGGTCTGGTGGGGGCCTTCATGACCTCGCTGTACACCTTCCGCCTGATCTTCATCACCTTCCACGGTGAAGCCAAGACCGAAGCCCACGCCGGCCACGGCATCAGCCACTGGCTGCCGCTGTCGGTGCTGATCGTTCTGTCGACCGCCGTCGGCGCCATGATCACTCCACCGCTGCACGGTGTGCTGCCACTCAGCGTCGGCCATGCCGGCGGCGAAGCCAAGCACAGCCTGGAACTCGCGTCTGGCGCCATCGCCATCGCCGGTATCCTGCTGGCCGCGCTGCTGTTCCTCGGCAAGCGTCGCTTCGTTACCGCCATCGCCAACAGCGGCATCGGCCGCATCCTCTCGGCCTGGTGGTTCGCTGCCTGGGGCTTCGACTGGATCTACGACAAACTGTTCGTCAAGCCATATCTGGCGATCAGCCATGTACTGCGCAAAGACCCGCTCGACCAGACCATCGGTCTGATCCCGCGCCTGGCCAAAGGGGGCCACAACTCCCTGAGCCGTACGGAAACCGGTCAACTGCGTTGGTACGCCGCCTCGATGGCTGCTGGTGCCGTGCTGGTTATCGGCGCCGTCGTGCTGGTAGCGGTCTGATATGAACCTTGCGAACTTGCGAAAGGAATTGAGCCCGTCATGATTCTGCCTTGGCTAATCCTGATCCCCTTCATCGGCGGCCTGCTGTGCTGGATGGGTGAGCGCTTCGGCGCCACCCTCCCCCGCTGGATTGCGCTGATCACCATGTCCCTGTTGCTCAGCCTCGGCCTCTGGCTGTGGGCCCACGGCGACTACTCACTCGCTCCGGCGCCTGGCGCCGATCCGACCTGGACCCTGGAGTTCAAGCACGTCTGGATCGAGCGCTTCGGCATCAACGTGCACCTGGCCCTCGACGGCCTGTCGCTGTTGATGATCCTGCTGACCGGCCTTTTGGGCGTGCTGTCGGTGCTCTGCTCCTGGAAAGAGATTCAGCGTCACGTGGGCTTCTTCCACCTGAACCTGATGTGGATCCTGGGCGGTGTCGTCGGCGTGTTCCTCGCCCTCGACCTGTTCATGTTCTTCTTCTTCTGGGAAATGATGCTGGTGCCGATGTACTTCCTCATCGCGCTCTGGGGTCACAGTTCTTCGGACGGCAAGAAAACCCGGATCTACGCCGCGACCAAGTTCTTCATCTTCACTCAGGCTTCCGGCCTGATCATGCTGGTGGCGATCCTCGGTCTGGTGCTGGTCAACTTCAACGACACCGGCGTGATTACCTTCAACTACGCCGACCTGTTGAAGACCAAGATGTCGACCACCACCGAGTACGTGCTGATGCTCGGCTTCTTCATTGCCTTCGCGGTGAAGCTGCCAGTGGTGCCGTTCCACTCCTGGCTGCCTGATGCCCACGCCCAGGCACCGACCGCGGGTTCCGTGGACCTGGCGGGGATCCTGCTGAAAACCGCGGCCTACGGCCTGCTGCGCTTCGCCTTGCCGCTGTTCCCGAATGCCTCGGCCGAGTTCGCGCCGATCGCCATGACCCTGGGTCTGATCGGGATCTTCTACGGTGCCTTCCTGGCTTTCGCCCAGACCGACATCAAGCGCCTGGTGGCATTCTCCAGCGTTTCGCACATGGGCTTCGTGCTGATCGGCATCTACTCCGGCAGCCAGCTGGCCCTGCAGGGCGCGGTGATCCAGATGCTGGCTCACGGTCTGTCGGCGGCGGCACTCTTTATCCTGTGCGGCCAGTTGTACGAACGCACCCACACCCGCGACATGCGTGAAATGGGTGGCCTGTGGTCGAAGATCGCCTACCTGCCAGCCATCAGCCTGTTCTTCGCCGCGGCCTCGCTGGGCTTGCCGGCGACCGGTAACTTCGTCGGCGAGTTCCTGATCCTGGTCGGTACCTTCGCCAGCGCGCCATGGGTTTCCGTGCTCGCGACTTCCGGCCTGGTATTCGGTTCGGTCTACTCGCTGATCATGATTCACCGTGCCTACTTCGGCCCGGCCAAATCGGACGCAGTACTGCACGGCATGGATGCTCGCGAACTGATCATGGTGACTGGACTGGCGGCACTGCTGATTTACATCGGCGTCTACCCGCAACCGTTCCTCGATACCTCTGCCGCTACGATGAGTGGCGTGCAGCAGTGGCTCGGTACCGCCTTCACTCAACTCGCTTCGGCCCGGTAAGAGCGCTATGGACTTTACGATTCAACACTTTATCGCGCTTGCGCCGCTGTTGATCACCAGCCTCACCATCATTGTGGTGATGCTGGCTATCGCCTGGCGTCGCAACCATTCGCAAACCTTCCTGCTGTCGGTCGCCGGTCTGAACCTGGCGTTGCTGTCGATCCTGCCGGCCCTGAAAGTCACCCCTCTGGCGGTGACTCCATTGCTGCAGATCGACCAGTTCGCCTGCCTGTACATGGCGCTGATCCTGGTGGCCACCCTGGCCTGCGTCACCCTCGCCCACGCCTACCTGGGCGACGGCGGCACCGGTTACCCGGGCAACCGCGAAGAACTGTACCTGCTGATCCTGATGGCCGCCGCCGGTGGCCTGGTGCTGGTCAGCGCGCAACACCTGGCCGGCTTGTTCATCGGCCTGGAGCTGCTCTCGGTACCGGTCTACGGCCTGGTGGCTTATGCCTTCTTCAACAAGCGTTCGCTGGAAGCCGGCATCAAGTACATGGTGCTGTCGGCCGCCGGTTCCGCGTTCCTGCTGTTCGGCATGGCCCTGCTCTACGCCGAAGCCGGCAGCCTGAGCTTCAACGGCATCGGTCAGGCCCTGGCCGCGACCGGCCTGCCTAGCCCGATGGCCCAACTGGGCCTGGGCATGATGCTGATCGGCCTGGCGTTCAAGCTGTCGCTGGTACCCTTCCACCTGTGGACCCCGGACGTCTACGAAGGGGCTCCAGCGCCTGTGGCGGCCTTCCTGGCCACCGCGAGCAAGGTGGCGGTATTCGCGGTGATGGTGCGTCTGTTCCAGATCTCGCCGGTAGCCAGCAGCGGTGTCCTGAACACCGTGCTGACCCTGATCGCGATTGCCTCGATCCTGTTCGGTAACCTGCTGGCGCTGACCCAGAGCAACCTCAAGCGTCTGCTGGGCTACTCGTCCATCGCCCACTTCGGTTACCTGCTGATCGCTCTGGTGGCGAGCAAGGGCCTGGCGATGGAGGCCATCGGCGTCTACCTGGTCACCTACGTGATCACCAGCCTCGGCGCCTTCGGCGTGATCACCCTGATGTCCTCGCCTTACAAGGGTCGCGACGCGGATGCCCTGTACGAGTACCGCGGCCTGTTCTGGCGTCGTCCGTACCTGACCGCCGTACTGACCGTGATGATGCTGTCCCTGGCCGGTATCCCGCTGACCGCGGGCTTCATCGGCAAGTTCTACATCATCGCCACCGGTGTCGAAGCGCACCAATGGTGGCTGGTCGGTTCCCTGGTCCTGGGCAGTGCCATCGGCGTGTTCTACTACCTGCGCGTCATGGTCACCCTGTACCTGATCGAGCCGAACCTGCGCCGCGTCGACGCCCAGCTGCACTGGGAACAGAAAGCCGGCGGCGTGATGCTGCTGGCCATCGCGGTCCTGGCGTTCTTCCTCGGCGTCTACCCACAACCGCTGCTGATCCTGGTTCAGCAATCCGGTCTGGCGGGCTGATCGCTCAAGAACGATCCGCAGCAAAACAAGACGGCGCCTTCGGGCGCCGTTTTGTTTTCCAAAGAAAAACCGCCCTGCCCTTCCTCCTGCCACCTGAAAGGAATTGCCTTTCAGGCTTTAAAGACGCGCCCTACATCTCATCCTGATTGCTAAGTCTAAGGTCATTAAAAGGCGACGAGCGCCATGCGCAACGCCTTGACCTCTCGACCCATTCAATCAAAAATATACGCAGATTACGTACAGAGCATGGACGCACTTTTTATTGAGCTGCCCCCGTTCCAACGCCATCGACAGGACTACCTGGACGACGAGCTTTTTCGTAGCTTGCAGCTTGAGTTGCTGAAAGCCCCCGAAGCCGGAGATCTCATCGAGGGAACCGGTGGCTTGCGCAAGATCCGCTTTGTCGATGAGCGACGGCACAAGGGCAAACGTGGCGGGATCCGGGTGATTTATTACTGGTGGTCCGGAGGCGCCCAGTTCTGGCTCTTCACCCTTTACGCAAAGAACGAGCAGAACGACCTGACATCCCATCAGAAAAAACTGCTCAAGCAACTGCTGAACAGAGAAGTCGAGGCGAGAACCCATCATGAAACGTGACATCTTTTCCGAACTGGTCGAAGGTTTCGACGCCCTGGCCAAAGAGCGCCAAGGCAAGCTCACGCTGCGCACCCACAAGGTCAAGCTGAACGCACTGCTACCGATCACCGCCGAAGAAGTGCTGGCCGTGCGCGAACAGCTGAACCTGTCCAGATCAGTATTTGCCATGTACCTGCGCACCAATACTCGGACCCTGGAGAACTGGGAGCAAGGACGGGCAAAACCCAACGCTCAGGCCACCACCCTGATCCGCCTGGTACAGCGTTTTCCCGATACGGTGGAGCGGCTGGCAGCCCTTGCCTGAAGAACCACGCTGGTTCGAAGGACATCATTGCGGGCAAGCCTCGCTCCTACAGAAGAACGGAGCTGCGTGATCCTTCGACACCTGGGCCCGCGACAGCGATGGCCCAGGCTCCACGACCATCACTCCCAAAACAGAACGGCACCCGAAGGTGCCGTTGCGCATTACCGATCCACAACCTTACTTGCGCGCCGCCTCCCACGACTTGAGCAGTTCGTTGTAGCTCACGGTCTCGCCCTTGGGTTTCTCGTTGGCCAGTTTCGGTTTCGGCGCGCCCGGTTGGTCGAACCAGTATTGCGCGTCGCGCTCGGGGTTCATTTTCGGGGCGCAGGTGGCCTGGGCTTTCGAGCGCTCAAGCCGGGTCATGATCGCGTCCTGGTCCTTGGCCAGGCCATCGAGTGCCTGTTGTGGGGTTTTCTCGCCGCTGGCCGCTTCGGCGATATGGCTCCACCACAGCTGCGCCAGGCGTGGGTAGTCCGGCACGTTGGTGCCGGTCGGCGTCCACTGCACACGGGCCGGGCTGCGATAGAACTCCACCAGGCCACCGAGTTTCGGCGCCAGGTCGGTCATCGCCTGGGAGTTGATGTCCGACTCGCGGATCGGTGTCAGGCCGACGATGGTTTTCTTCAGCGACACGGTTTTCGAGGTCACGAACTGGGCATAGAGCCAGGCCGCGAGCTTCTGTTTCTCCGGGGTGGACTTGAGGAAGGTCCAGGAGCCGGCGTCCTGGTACCCCAGCTTCATGCCCTCCTCCCAGTACGGCCCCTTGGGCGACGGCGCCATGCGCCATTTCGGCGTGCCGTCGGCGTTCATCACCGGCAGGCCCGGCTTGGTCATGTCGGCGGTGAAGGCGGTGTACCAGAAGATCTGCTGGGCGATATTGCCCTGGGACGGCACCGGCCCGGACTCGGAGAAGGTCATGCCTGCCGCTTCCGGTGGCGCGTACTTTTTCATCCAGTCCACATATTTGGTGGTGGCGAACACCGCCGCCGGGCCGTTGGTGTCGCCGCCGCGGGTCACGCTGGAGCCCACCGGATGGCAATCCTCGACGCGGATCCCCCACTCGTCCACCGGCAAACCGTTAGGCAAGCCCTTGTCGCCGCCGCCGGCCATGGAGAACCAGGCATCGGTGAAGCGCCAGCCCAGGGACGGGTCCTTCTTGCCGTAGTCCATATGCCCGTAGACCCGCTTGCCGTCGATCTCCTTGACGTCTTCGCTGAAGAACTTGGCGATGTCCTCATAGGCCGACCAGTTCACCGGCACACCCAGCTCGTAGCCGTATTTCTCCTTGAACTTGGCTTTCAGGTCGGCACGCTCGAACCAGTCGGCGCGGAACCAGTACAGGTTGGCGAACTGCTGGTCGGGCAGCTGATAGATCTTGCCGTCCGGCGCGGTGGTGAAGGAGATACCGATGAAGTCCTTGATGTCCAGGGTTGGCGAGGTGTAGTCCTTGCCTTCGTTGGCCATCAGGTCGGTGATGGATTCGGTCTTGCCATAACGGAAGTGCGTGCCGATCAGGTCGGAGTCGTTGACCCAGCCGTCATAGATGTTCTTGTCCGACTGCATCTGGGTCTGCAGCTTCTCCACCACGTCGCCTTCCTGCAGCAGGTCGTGGGTCAGCTTGATCCCGGTGATTTCACTGAAGGCCTTGGCCAGCACCTTGGACTCGTATTCATGGGTGGCGATGGTTTCCGAGACCACGTTGATCTTCATCCCGCGAAACGGCTCGGACGCCTTGATGAACCACTTCAGCTCTTCCAGCTGTTGTTCCGCGGTCAGGGTGGATGGCTTGAACTCGCTGCCGATCCATTTTTTTGCGGCGTCCTCGTAGGCGTCGGCCCAGGCCGTCGCGCTCAAGCCGCTCAGTGCCAGCATGGCCGCCAATGAAACGCTATGTCGCAGCTTATTGTTTTTGTCGAACATAGAGACCTCCCGGTTGAATTTCGAAGCAGGACCACCGCGCACGCGCCCGGCTAGCCCCAACGCATCACAGCCAACAGCCACACCAGGGACAGCACGAACGCCACCCAGATGCTCCAGTCGGTGACGCCGATTACCAGCAGATGCAGGTAGGCGCTGCCGAGAAGACCGATAAACAGACGATCGCCACGGGTGGTGGCAATCGGCAGGAAGCCGCGCCGAGGGATGCTCGGCGAACGCAATTCCCAGCTGGTCATGCCCAGCAGGATCAAAGCAATGACACCGAAGAATGCCGCCGTCGGGACGGTCCAGTTCATCCATTCCATCAGCGGATCCTCATACCCGGCCCAGGGCAAAGCCCTTGGCCACATGGTTGCGAACAAACCAGATCACCAGCATGCCCGGCAGAATGGTCAGCACCCCGGCCGCCGCCAGCACGCCCCAGTCGATACCGGAGGCGGACACGGTGCGGGTCATCACCGCGGCGATCGGCTTGGCGTTCACCGAAGTCAGGGTCCGCGCCAGCAGCAACTCGACCCAGGAAAACATGAAGCAGAAGAACGCCGTCACGCCGATCCCCGAGCCGATCAGCGGGACGAAGATCTTCACGAAGAACTTGGGAAAGCTGTAGCCGTCGATGTAGGCGGTCTCGTCGATTTCCTTCGGCACCCCGGACATGAAACCTTCGAGAATCCACACCGCCAGCGGCACGTTGAACAGGCAGTGGGCCAGGGCCACGGCAATGTGCGTATCGAACAGGCCGATGGACGAATAGAGCTGGAAGAATGGCAGCAGGAACACCGCCGGCGGCGCCATGCGGTTGGTCAGCAGCCAGAAGAACAGGTGCTTGTCGCCGAGGAAGCGGTAGCGCGAGAACGCATAGGCCGCCGGCAGCGCCACGCTCAGGGAAATCACCGTGTTCAGGCTGACGTAATACAGCGAGTTGAGGTAGCCGGTGTACCAGCTGGGGTCGGTGAAGATCACCTTGTAGTTGTGCCAGGTGAAATCCTGGGGCCACAGGGTCAGGCTGCCGAGGATCTCGTTGTTGCTCTTGAACGACATGTTCAGCAACCAGTAGATCGGCACCAGCAGGAACAGGATGTAGATCAGCAGCGGTATCAGCTTGCGCTTGGTCATGGCGGCCGTCCTCAGCGATTGGCGTCGGAGTGGGTCATGGCGGTGTAGAACAGCCAGGACACCAGCAGGATGATCAGGAAGTACACCAGGGAGAACGCCGCGGCCGGGCCCAGGTCGAACTGACCGATCGCCATCTGGGTCAGGGTCTGACTGAGGAAGGTCGTGGCGTTGCCCGGCCCGCCACCGGTGAGCACGAACGGCTCGGTGTAGATCATGAAGCTGTCCATGAAGCGCAGCATCACCGCGATCAGCAGCACGCTTTTCATCTTCGGCAACTGGATGTGGCGGAACACCGCCCAGTTCGACGCGCGGTCGATGCGCGCGGCCTGGTAGTACACGTCCGGAATTGCTCGCAGCCCCGAGTAGCAGAGCAGCGCCACCAGCGAGGTCCAGTGCCACACGTCCATCACCAGCACCGTGACCCAGGCATCCATGGTGTTGGCCGCGTAGTTGTAATCGATGCCCAGGGCATTCAACGCCGAGCCCATCAGGCCGATGTCGGCGCGGCCGAAGATCTGCCAGATGGTGCCCACCACATTCCACGGAATCAGCAGCGGAATGGCGAGGATGATCAGCACCACCGACGACCAGCGCCCCTTGCTCGGCATGGTCAGGGCAATGGCTATCCCTAAGGGGATTTCGATCAGCAGCACGCAGGCCGAATAGATGAACTGGCGCAGCAGCGAGTCGTGCAGGCGCGGGTCGAGCAGCACCTGGCGGTACCAGTCGGCACCGACGAAGTAGCGGCTGGACTGGTCGAAGATGTCCTGCACCGAGTAGTTGACCACAGTCATCATCGGGATCACCGCACTGAAGGCCACCAGCAGGAACACCGGTAATACCAGCCACCAGGCCTTGTTGTTCTGCACTTTGTTCATGGCTGAACCTCGTTCGTGGCGTGGGCCTCCAGCAGGTACTCATCGGCGTAGACCATCAGCCACTGCGCGGGAAAGCTGATGCAGGCCCTGCCCTGCGGCACCGGCTTGTCTTCGGCCAGGCGCACTTTCAACACCGCGCCGTCGAGGTTCAGGGTCATGATCTTGTAGGTGCCCAAGTCCTCGACATGGACCACATCAGCCTGCAGCGCCTCCTCGTAAGGCTCGTCCCAGACATGGATGAACTCCGGGCGGATGCCGACTTTCAGGCTCTGGTAATCGCTCTCGGCGATACGTTGCTGCAAGACCTCGGGCAGTGCCAGGTGGGTGCCGGCGAACCTGACACCGCCGGCCTCTGCCCGGACCTCGATCAGGTTCATCCCCGGGCTGCCGATGAAGTAGCCGACAAAGGTGTGGCTCGGCCGCTCGAACAGCTCCCGCGGGGTACCGAACTGGACGATCTGCCCGCCGTACATCACCGCGATTTTGTCGGCGAAGGTCGAAGCTTCGAGCTGGTCGTGGGTGACGTAGACCATGGTGATGTTGAACTGCTCGTGGATCTGCTTGAGCTTGCGCCGCAGCTTCCACTTCAGGTGCGGGTCGATCACCGTCAGCGGCTCGTCGAACAGGATCGCCGACACGTCGTCGCGCACCAGGCCGCGGCCCATGGAGACCTTCTGCTTTTCATCGGCGCTGAGGTTGCGCGCCTTCTTGTTCAGCAGCGCCTGCAAGTCGAGGACCTCGGCGATCTCCTGCACCTTGCTGTGCACCTTGGCTTCGGCCATGCCCTGGTTGCGCAGCGGGAAGGCCAGGTTGTCGAACACCGTCATGGTGTCGTAGACCACCGGGAACTGGAAAACCTGGGCGATATTGCGCTTCTCGGGAGTCAGCTCGTTGACCACCCGGGTATCGAACAGCACCTGTCCCTGGGACGGGCTAAGCAGCCCGGAAATGATATTGAGCAAGGTCGACTTGCCGCAGCCGGACGGCCCGAGCAAGGCATAGGCGCCGCCCTGCTCCCAGATGTGGTTCATCTCGCGGATCGCATAGTCCTCGGGACCGGCCGGGGTGCTGGTGTAACTGTGGGCGAGGTTGTGCAAACGGATCTCGGCCATCAGGCAACCCTCGCGACGCGCCGCCCCGGCGCCTGGACCAGACGGCCCTGGGCATCGAAGACGAACAGTTTGTGGGTGGGGATATAAATGCGGATCGGCGCGTCGACGTCGTATTCGTGCACGCCGGGCAGGTGCAGCACCAGCAGGAACTGTTCGTTGCGCACATGGAGGAAGGTTTCCGAGCCGCTGATTTCCGCCACCTCGACGGTCACCGCCAGCTCCAGGTCGTCGTCGTTGCTCGGCACCAGGGAGATATGGCTGGGCCGCACGCCAAAGCGGAACTCGCCCTCGCCGACCGGGCGCAGGTCGACGTTCAGCGGAAAGTGCACGAAGTTGGCGAAGCTCACTTCATTGCCGGCGATGCGCCCCGGCATCAGGTTGATCGGCGGTTCGGAGAACAGCTCGGCGGCCAGCACCGTCTGGGGCTGGTGATAGACCTCGGCGGTCTTACCGCTCTGCACCAGGCGCCCCTCGTGGAGGATGGTGGTGGTGCCGCCCAGGGCCAGCGCCTCGTTGGGCTCGGTGGTGGCGTAGATGGCGATGGTGTGGCGGGCCTGGAACAGCTCGCGCATCTCCTGGCGCAGCTCTTCACGCAGCTTGTAGTCGAGGTTGACCAGCGGCTCGTCGAACAGGATCAGCTCGGCATCCTTGACCAGCGCCCGGGCCATTGCCGTGCGCTGCTGCTGGCCGCCGGACAGCTCCAGCGGATGGCGCTGCAGGAACTTCTCGATCCGCAGCATCTTCGCCGTCTCCTGCACCTTGCTCTCGATCAGTTGCGCGGCGACGCCGGCCTGGCGCAACGGCGAGGCGATGTTCTCGAACACGGTCATGGTCGGATAGTTGATGAACTGCTGATAGACCATCGACACGTTGCGCAGCCGCACCGGACGCCCGGTGACGTCCACGCCGCTCATCAGGATGCGCCCGCTGGCGGGCTTGTCGAGCCCGGCGATCAGGCGCATCAGGCTGGTCTTGCCGGACAGCGTGCGCCCCAGCAGGACATTGAAGGAACCGGGTTCAAAGCGCAGCGAGATGTCATCGATCCAGGTCTGGCCCTCGACGACACGGCTGACGTGCTCCAGCGTTAATGACATGGCTCGGCCTTTTTTATTATTGGAGTCAAGCGACCGGAGCAGCAGAGCGACTTTCGTGCCAGAACCGTGACGTCAAACCAAGCCACTGATAAGCCTGGAATTTATGCCAAGGCAGGCTGTTCGAGGGTTCACAGCTGAACAGAAATGAACAACCCGCACTGAACAACTGAACAATCCGGCGGTTGACAATGAACAAGAGTGAACAACACTGGATGGACGTTTTTGCCGACAAGATTGCTTCTTGTAGCCGCTGGCTACGCCAGCGGCTACAAAGGCCAGGCCATGCGCCAATAACAACAATAAAAGCGTTTTCAGAGACCTACCGCCATGAGCGCACCTGCCTCACCGCTGTCTCACGAGACCATCATCAAGGACTCCTGGAGTCGCTGCCGGGCCTTTGGCCTCAGCCACCAGAGCGCGCCCGCCTTCGATCAACTGCCCGCCGAGCGCATCGCCCAGTTGCTGGAGAGCCAGCATGCCCTGGTGCAGACCACCCACCAGGAAGTCCTGCCCTACTACGAGAACATCCTCAGCAATTCCAATTGCCTGATCATGCTCGCCGACAACCAGGGCCAGGTGCTGACCTCCTGGGGCACCCAGCGTTTTATCGAGCCGAGCCTGGCCCGTGGTTTCAGTGCCGGCGCCAGCTGGCTGGAACACTGCAGCGGGACCAATGCCATCGGCACCGCCCTGGCCTGCGAGCAGGCGGTGCATATCGAGCACGATGAACACTTCCTCAAGGCCAACCGCTTCATGACCGGCTCGGCCGCGCCGATCTTCGATGCCGAGCGCCGGGTGATCGCAGTGCTGGACGTCTCCAGCGACAGCTACCTACCGCCCTCCCACACCCTGGGCATGGTCAAGATGATGAGCCAGACAGTGGAGAACCGGCTGATCCTCAACCTGTTCGAAGGCCGGCATTTCCAGCTGACCTTCAACACCGGCCTGAACAACCTCGACAGCCAGTGGGCCGGTCTGCTGATCTTCGATGAAAGCGGCCAGGTGCTCTCGGCCAACCGCCGCGCCGACAACCTGCTGGGCATCAGCCTGTCGCGGGTCGGCATCGAGAGCCTGTTCAAGGTGTCCCTGCTTGAGTTGCTCAACCAACCCGAAGGCCTGCCCTTCGCCCTGCAGGCCGCCGGTCGCAACCGCTTCCATTGCCTGCTCAAGCGTCCAAGACAGATGCCGATCCAGGCCCGAGTCTTCGCCGAGGCACCTGCTCGCCCTTCTCCCACCAACACCGATGCCATCAGCCTGAACACCCTGCACTTCGGCGACAGCCGGGTGGAGAAAGCCGTACGCCAGGCCGAACGGCTGCTGGAAAAGGACATTCCGCTGCTGATCCACGGCGAAACCGGGGTCGGCAAGGAAGTCTTCGTCAAGGCGCTGCACCAGGCCAGCTCGCGGAGCAAACAGGCGTTCATTGCCGTCAACTGCGCAGCGATCCCCGCCGAACTGGTGGAGTCCGAGCTGTTCGGCTACGAAAAAGGCGCGTTCACCGGCGCCAACCAGAAAGGCAGCATCGGCCTGATCCGCAAGGCCGACAAAGGCACTCTGTTCCTCGACGAAATCGGCGATATGCCCTTGCCGACCCAGGCTCGCCTATTGCGGGTGCTGCAGGAACGCTGCGTACAACCTGTGGGCAGCAGCGAACTGTTCCCGGTGGACATCCGCATCATCTCCGCCACCAACCGCTCCCTGCGCGAACAGGTGCAGCTCGGGCGCTTCCGCGAGGACCTGTACTACCGTATCGGCGGCCTGACCCTGGAGTTGCCGCCCCTGCGCGAACGCAGCGACAAACAGGCGCTGTTCAAGCGCATCTGGGAACAGCACCGCGAGTCCGGCCAATGGGCCGGGCTCAGCCGCGAGGTCCAGGAACTGTTCGAGCGCCACCCCTGGCCGGGCAATCTGCGCCAGGTCAGCAGCGTGATGCAGGTGGCGCTGGCCATGGCCGAAGAACAACCGATCCGCGCCGAGCACCTGCCGGACGATTTTTTTGTCGACCTGGACATGGAGCCGGCCGCCAGCCACGAACCGCCCGGCGACATCGCCCTGGAAGACAGCGCCGACCTGCACCGCCAGCTCAAGGCCGTGGGCGGCAACATCTCCCTGCTGGCGCGGCGGCTGGGGGTGAGTCGCAATACCCTCTATAAAAGATTGCGTCAGCAGGAGGATTGATCCCCCGCCCCCCTCCATCCTCAAATGGCAGGCAAACAAAAACCCGCACAAGGCGGGTTTCTGTTTGTAGCCAGTACCGCGATCAGTCAGCCAGACGCCAGGTAGTCCCGCCCTTGCCGTCTTCCAGCACCACGCCCATGGCGGTGATCTGGTCGCGGATGCGGTCGGACTCGGCCCAGTCCTTGTTGGCACGGGCGGCCAGGCGCGCCTGGATCAGCGCTTCGACCTGCGCCGCGTCGACCCGGCCGGCGGCACCGGCCTGCAGGAAGTCGTCGGCTTCCAGCTGCAGCACACCCAGCACGTCCGCCAGTTCCCGCAGGCGCGCCGCCAGACCGGCCGCCGCATCAAGATCGCTCTCACGCAGACGGTTGATCTCGCGCACCATCTCGAACAGCACCGCACAGGCTTCCGGGGTGCCGAAGTCGTCGTTCATCACCTCGGTGAAACGCTCGACGAAGGCTTCGCCACCGGCGGCCGGCACGCTCGGCAGGCCCTTGAGGGCGTGGTAGAAACGCTCCAGGGCGCCCTTGGCGTCCTTGAGGTTGTCTTCCGAGTAGTTGATCGCGCTGCGGTAGTGGCTCGACACCAGCAGGTAACGCACCACTTCCGGATGGTACTTGTCGAGCACGTCGCGGATGGTGAAGAAGTTGTTCAAGGACTTGGACATCTTCTCGCCATTGATGCGGATCATGCCGCAATGCATCCAGGCATTGGCGTAGGTCTTGCCGGTGGCCGCCTCGCTCTGGGCGATCTCGTTTTCATGGTGCGGGAACTCGAGGTCGCTGCCGCCGCCATGAATGTCGAAGGTCTCGCCCAGGCAGCAGGTCGACATCACCGAGCATTCGATATGCCAGCCCGGACGCCCGGCGCCCCATGGCGATTCCCAGCTCGGCTCGCCCGGCTTGGCGGCTTTCCACAGCACGAAGTCCAGCGGGTCCTGTTTCGACTCGTCGACTTCGATGCGCGCGCCGATGCGCAGGTCTTCGATCTTCTTGCGCGACAGCTTGCCGTAACCGAGGAACTTGCCAACCCGGTAGTACACGTCGCCGTTACCCGGCGCGTAGGCGTAGCCCTTGTCGATCAGGGTCTGGATCATCGCGTGCATGCCGGCGATATGGTCGGTGGCACGCGGCTCCATGTCCGGCTTCTTGATGTTCAGGCGCGCTTCGTCTTCGTGCATCGCCGCGATCATGCGCTCGGTCAGCGCCTCGAACGACTCGCCGTTCTCGTTGGCCCGATTGATGATCTTGTCGTCGATGTCGGTGATGTTGCGCACATAAGTCAGGTCGTAGCCGCTGAAACGCAGCCAGCGGGTCACCAGGTCGAAGGCGACCATGCTGCGGCCGTGGCCCAGGTGGCAGTAGTCGTACACGGTCATGCCGCACACGTACATGCGCACCTTGTTGCCATCGAGCGGCTTGAAGACTTCTTTGCTCTTGGTGAGCGTGTTGTAGATCGTTAGCACAAGGAGTTCCTTAACTGATCACTGACCCCAGGAGTCGCGCAGGGTCACGGTACGGTTGAATACCGGTGCGCCCGGTTTCGAGTCCTTGATATCCGCGCAGAAGTAACCTTCGCGCTCGAACTGGAAACGGTCTTCCGGCTGTGCGTTGCCCAGCGAGGGTTCGGCACGACAACCAGTGAGGACCTGCAGGGAGTCAGGGTTGATGTTGTCCAGGAAACTTGCGCTGTCTTCGGCCTTCTCCGGGTTCGGCGAACGGAACAGACGATCGTACAGGCGCACTTCGCACTCAACGCTGGCGGCGGCCGGCACCCAGTGGATCACGCCCTTGACCTTGCGCCCTTCCGGGTTCTTGCCCAGAGTGTCCGGGTCGTACGAGCAACGCAGCTCGACGATGTTGCCGTCGGCATCCTTGATCGCCTCGTCGGCACGGATCACGTAGCTGCCGCGCAGGCGCACTTCACCGGCTGGCTCCAGGCGCTTGTAGCCCTTTGGCGGCTCTTCCATGAAGTCGTCACGGTCGATGTAGATTTCACGGGCGAACGGCAGCACCCGCACACCCATGTCTTCTTTCGGGTGGCGCGGCAGTTCGAGGTTCTCGACCTGGCCTTCCGGGTAGTTGGTGATCACCACCTTCAGCGGACGCAGCACGCACATGGCGCGCGGGGCGCTGTGGTCGAGGTCGTCACGGATGCTGAACTCCAGCATGCCGAAGTCCACCACGCCGTCGGAACGGTTGGTGCCAACCATTTCGCAGAAGTTGCGGATGGATTTCGGCGTGTAGCCACGACGGCGGAAGCCCGACAGGGTCGACATGCGCGGATCGTCCCAGCCGTTGACGTGCTGCTCGTCCACCAGTTGCTTGAGCTTGCGCTTGCTGGTGATGGTGTAGTTCAGGTTCAGGCGGCTGAACTCATACTGGCGCGGCTGCGCCGGCACCGGCAGGTTCTCGAGGAACCACTCGTACAGCGGACGGTGGCTTTCGAACTCCAGGGTGCAGATCGAGTGGGTGATGCCTTCGATGGCGTCCGACTGACCGTGGGTGAAGTCGTAGTTCGGGTAGATGCACCACTTGTCGCCGGTCTGGTGGTGATGGGCATGGCGGATGCGATACATGATCGGGTCGCGCAGGTTCATGTTCGGCGAGGCCATGTCGATCTTGGCCCGCAGCACCCGTGCGCCGTCCGGGAATTCGCCCGCCTTCATGCGCGCGAACAGGTCCAGGTTCTCTTCCACCGAACGGTCGCGGAACGGGCTGTTCTTGCCCGGCTCGGTCAGGCTGCCACGATATTCCTTGGCCTGCTCGGGGGTCAGGTCGTCGACATAGGCCTTGCCCGCCTTGATCAGCTCCACCGCCCACTTGTGCAGCTGGTCGAAGTATTGCGAGGCGTAGCGCACTTCACCGGACCACTCGAAGCCCAGCCACTTGACGTCGCTTTCGATGGCGTCGATGTATTCCTGGTCTTCCTTGGCCGGGTTGGTGTCGTCGAAACGCAGGTGGGTGACGCCGCCGAATTCCTGGGCCAGCCCGAAGTTCACGCAGATCGACTTGGCGTGACCGATGTGCAGGTAGCCGTTGGGCTCCGGCGGGAAGCGGGTCACGATCTGTGTGTGCTTACCCGAGTCCAGGTCCGCCTGGATGATCGGGCGCAGGAAGTTGACCGGCACGGCCGGTCCGGTCTTGGAATTCGAGGTAGGGTCGACAGTGGGCTTGCTCATAGGATCCTTGAACGTACAAGTGCGCGGCCGGTGCGGCCTGATAAATCAAAACGGATATCATAGCCGATGCGGTCAAGCCCCTGACAGAGCGGGCTTTAAATCTGCCGCGATTAATCCGTCGCAAATGAAAAAACAGCCTCGAATTTCACGCCCGGCACGCTAAACTGCGCACCTTGGCGGATTTTTGCCAGCGCGGTTCCGGCCCGCGGGCCCCAGGCCTACCTCCCGGAACCCGGGAATTCCTTGAAAACGCTCCTCCTTATAAAGAGTACCGATCATGACTCAAGTCAAACTGACCACCAACCACGGCGACATCGTGCTGGAACTGAACGCCGAGAAAGCCCCGGTCACCGTGGCCAACTTCGTCGAATACGTTAAAGCCGGTCATTACGAAAACACCGTGTTCCACCGCGTCATCGGTAACTTCATGATCCAGGGCGGCGGTTTCGAGCCAGGCATGAAAGAAAAGAAAGACAAGCGTCCAAGCATCCAGAACGAAGCCGACAACGGTCTTTCCAACGACAAGTACACCGTCGCCATGGCCCGCACCATGGAGCCGCATTCGGCTTCCGCGCAGTTCTTCATCAACGTCGCTGACAACAGCTTCCTCAACCACAGCGGCAAAACCGTCCAGGGCTGGGGCTACGCGGTATTCGGCAAAGTGGTCGCCGGCACCGAAGTGGTCGACAAGATCAAAGGCGTGGCCACCACCATGAAGGCCGGCCACCAGGACGTACCGGCAGAAGACGTGATCATCGAGAAAGCCGAGATCGTTGAGTGATACTGCTGATTTCAGATTTGCATCTGGAAGAGGAGCGCCCGGACATTACCCGGGCGTTTCTGGATTTACTGGGCGGGCGTGCCCGCTCGGCGCAAGCGCTGTACATCCTGGGAGATTTCTTCGAGGTCTGGATCGGCGACGACGCCATGACCCCCTACCAGCTTTCCATTTGCCAGGCACTGCGCGAGCTCAGCGACAGCGGCACGCAGGTTTTCCTGATGCATGGCAATCGCGACTTCATGCTCGGCAAGGCCTTCTGCAAGGCCGCGGGCGCGACCCTGCTCAAGGACCCGAGCGTGGTCGACTTCTACGGCGAGCCGGTGCTGCTGATGCACGGCGACAGCCTGTGCACCCGCGACGAAGCCTATATGCGCATGCGCCGTTACCTGCGCAACCCGGTTTCGTTGTGGATCCTCAGGCACCTGCCGCTGCGCACCCGGCACAAGCTGGCGCGCAAGCTGCGCAACGAAAGCCGCGCGCAAACCCGCATGAAGGCCAACGACATCGTCGACGTGACCCCGGACGAAGTGCCGCGGATCATGCAGGAGTTCAAGGTGCGGACCCTGGTCCATGGCCACACCCACCGCCCGGCCATCCACAAGTTGCAGATCGGCGACCAGGCCGCCAAGCGCATCGTGCTGGGGGACTGGGACCGTCAGGGTTGGGCCTTGCAGGTGGATGAACAGGGCTTCCAGCTGGCGGCTTTCGACTTCGTGCCGTCGCAGTTGGCGTTGCCCCGCTCATAACAGCGCCGCCTTCCGGGCGAACGCTGCGCGTTCTATCGCGAGCAAGCTCGCTCCTACAAAAAGGTACGCCTTCCTGTAGGAGCGAGCTTGCTCGCGATAACTCCTCTGCCCCACCGCGATATCAGTGCCCCGCCGACGCCGGCCCGGCCTTGGCCGTGAACGGCGGCTTGGCCAGCCACACCAGCAGAATCAGGCCCATGAAGCTCCAGCCCAGCAACGTGAAGTAGTCCACGGTGGACATCATGTACGCCTGGCCGGTCAGCACCTGGTCCAGCTGCGCGTAGGCCTGGTTGCTGGCACCGCCCAGGGTGCCCAGGGCATCGCGGGTGGCCGGCTCGAAGGTGCTGATGTGTTCGCCCATATAGGCATGATGCTCGTTCGCCCGACGGATCCAGATCCAGGTGGTCAGCGAGGCGGCGAAACTGCCGCCCAGGGTCCGCAGGAAGGTGGCCAGGCCGGCGCCATCGGCAATCTGGTGCGGCGGCAGGTCCGACATCAGGATGCTCAGGGTCGGCATGAAGAACAACGCCACGCCGATACCCATGAACAGCTGCACCAGGGCGATGTGCTGGAAGTCCACCTCGTTGGTGAACCCGGCGCGCATGAAGCAGCTCAGGCCGATCGCCAGGAACGCCAGCCCGGCCAGCAAGCGCAGGTCGAACTTGTGCGCATACTTGCCGACGAAAGGCGACATCAGCACCGGCAGGATGCCCATCGGCGCCACCGACAGGCCGGCCCAGGTCGCGGTATAGCCCATCTGGGTCTGCACCCACTGCGGCAGGATCAGGTTGATGCCGAAGAAACCGGCATAACCGCCCACCAGCACAATGGTGCCGATGCGGAAGTTGCGGTGGGCGAACAGCCGCAGGTTGACCACCGGATGGCGGTCGGTCATTTCCCAGATCACGAACACCGCCAGGGCGATCACCGAAATCAGCGTACCGATGATGATGAAGTTGGATTCGAACCAGTCCAGGTCGTTGCCCTTGTCGAGCACGATCTGCAAGGCCCCGACGCCGACGATCAGGCTCAGCAGGCCGATATAGTCCATCGGCTGGCGGCTGGTCACTACCGGCCGCGCCTTCAACTGCTGCTTGACCACCCAGGCGGCAAACAGGCCGATCGGTACGTTGATGAAGAAGATCCACGGCCAGCTGTAGCTGTCGGTGATCCAGCCGCCGAGAATCGGCCCGGCAATCGGCGCCACCACCGTGACCATCGCCAGCAGCGCCAGGGCCATGCCCCTTTTCGCCGGCGGGTAGACCGCGATCAGCAGGGTCTGGGTCATCGGGTACAACGGCCCGGCCACCACCCCTTGCAGCACCCGAAAGCCCACCAGCTCGGGCATGGAGGTGGAAATCCCGCAGAGGAACGAGGCCAGCACGAACAACAGGGTGGCCCAGATAAATAGCTTCCCTTCGCCGAAGCGCCGGCTCAGCCAGCCGGTCAGCGGCAAGGCGATGGCGTTGCTCACGGCAAACGAGGTGATCACCCAGGTGCCCTGCTCCGAACTCACCCCGAGGTTGCCGGAGATGGTCGGCAAGGCCACGTTGGCGATGGTGGTGTCGAGCACCTGCATGAAGGTCGCCAGCGACAGGCCGATGGTGCTGAGCAACAGGCTGGGCGGCGTGAAAGAGGCGTTATTGCTCATCGCGAATCCTATGAAGCGAGGCAGGCGCCGCGGCCGCTAGCGGCCGCAGCAGAGGGATCGGCGAATCAGCGCTGCGCGGTCTTGCCGATGGCGGCGCTGTTGTCGTGGATCAAGCGGGCGATCAGGGCATCGGCCTCGCTCAATTGGCGGTCGTAGACGCTGGTACTGAACGAAGCCTTTTGTGGCGGCTGCTGGGCCAGTACCGGGCCGCTCTGGTCGTGCAGGTCGACGTTGACCACCGTCGACAGGCCGACCCGCAGCGGGTGCTTGGCCAGCTCTTCGGCGTTCACGTGGATACGCACTGGCACCCGCTGCACGATCTTGATCCAGTTGCCGGTGGCGTTCTGCGCCGGCAACAGGGCGAAGGCACTGCCGGTACCGGCGCCCAGGCTGTCGATGGTGCCGCTGTACTTGACCTCGCTGCCGTAGATATCGGCCTCGATGTCCACCGGCTGGCCGATGCGCATGTCACGCAACTGGGTTTCCTTGAAGTTGGCGTCGATCCACAGCTGGTCGAGCGGGATCACCGCCATCAGCGCGGTGCCCGGCTGTACCCGCTGGCCCAGTTGCACGGTGCGCTTGGCGACATAACCGGTCACCGGGGCGATCAGCGTGCTGCGGGCGTTGGTCAGGTAGGCCTGGCGCAGTTGCGCGGCGGCCGCCTGTACGTCCGGATGGTTGGAAACCACGGTGTCGTCCACCAGCGCGTTGGTGGTATTGAGCTGCTGCTGGGCATTGGCCAAGGCGTTCTGCGCCGAGGTCAGGTCATCGCGGGCGTGGGACAGTTCTTCCTGGGAAATCGCCCCGCTGCTGGCGAGGGTCCGGCGACGGTTGAAGTTGTCCTGGGCTTTCTGCACTTCGGCCTTCTGCGCCGCCACCTGGGCGCGCATGCCGTCGACATTGCTGTACAGCCCGCGCACCTGGCGCACGGTGCGGGCCAGGTTGGCCTCGGCGCTTTGCAGGCCGACCTCGGCATCGTTGGGGTCGAAGTTGATCAGCACCTGGCCTTCGTGGACCAGGTCGCCATCGTCGGCGCCGATGCTGACCACCGTGCCGGTGACCAGCGGGGTGATCTCCACCACGTTGCCGTTCACATAGGCGTCGTCGGTGCCTTGATTCCAGCGTCCGTAGAGTTCGTACCAGGCAAAGACCCCCAGCCCGCCCAGGACGATCAGCGCCACCAGGCCCAGCAGCATGACCTTGCGTTTGTGCGGGTTAGCGGCGTCCGGGGTGTTTTCAGGAGCGTTGTTGCTTTCGGCAGTGGCCATGATGAGTACCTTGAATTATTGATTGCGCGAGGCTGGGGTCGGGGTGGCCGCGGCCAGATTGTCGGTCTGGAAACCACCGCCCAGGGCCTGCATCAGTTGGATCGACAGGTCGATCTGCTGGGCATTCAGGGTCGCCAGCTGACGCTGGGCCTGCAGCAACTGCTGCTCGATGCTGAGCACGTCCAGGTAATTGCCGATACCCGAGCCGTAGCGCTGGACCACGGTGTCGTAGGAGTCCTGGGCGATGTCGGTGGCGTGTTGCTGGGCAGCAATCTGCCGACCGATGTCACGCAACTGGGAGATGGTGTCGCTGACATCCCCCAGGGCAGTCACCAGGCTCTTGTTGTACTGCGCCACGGCCAGGTCGTAGTCGGCGTCCCGGGCATCCAGGTCGGCGCGCAGGCGGCCACCGTCGAAGATCGGCAGCGACACGGTCGGGGCGATGTTGAAGAAGCGGCTGGCCGATCCGAACATCGCGTCCCCCAGCAACGCTTGAGTGCCCGCGGCGGCGCTCAGGTTGAGGTTGGGGTAGAAGTTGGTCTTGCCGGCGTCGATGCTCTTGCTCGCCGCCTCGACCCGCCAGCGCGCGGCCACCAGGTCCGGACGGCGGCCCAGCAGTTCCGCCGGCAGCACCGACGGCAGCGCCACCGCGCTGGCCTGCAGGACTTTCGGCCGGGCGATTTCGTTGCCCCGGTCGGGGCCTTTGCCGAGCAATACCGCGAGGGCGATCTTGGCGCTCTGCAGGTTTTTCTCGGCGTCGATCAGGCTGGCTTCGGAGCTGGCCTCCAGGCTTTCGGTCTGCTGGTACTGATACTGGCTGTCGATGCCCGAGCTCAGGCGTTTCTGGCTCAGCTCGAGCATCTGCCGGGTGCGCTTGAGGTCTTCATCGGCCAGGTCATGGACGATATGCGCCTGGCCCAGGTCGCTGTAGGCCCGGGCCACGTCGGCGGCCAGGGTCAGTTGCGCGGCCTGGCGATCGATCTCGGCGGCGCGGGCCTGGCCCAGGGCGGCCTCCCAGGTATCGCGCTGGCCGCCCCAGAGGTCGAAGGTGTAATTGAAGTTGGCTGTCAGGCTGCGCAGGGTGCTGTAGTTGTCGCCCTGCCCGCTCGGGTCCTGCGAGCGAGCCAGGCGCGAGCGGCTGACGCTGCCGCTGGCATCCAGGGTCGGCATGCGCGCCGCATCCGCGGCATAGGCCGCCGCGCTGGCCTGGTGGGCCCGGGCGCTGGCGATCTGCATGTCGGGGCTGTCGTGCAGGGCTTCGCGGATCAGGCCATCGAGTTGTGGATCGCCCAGGCTCTTCCACCAGTCGCTCTTCGGCCAGGCCGCCGGCGACAAGGTCACGCCATTCAGGGATTGTCCGGCCTTGAGGGATTTGGCATCGAGGCTCACCCCTTCGGTTATCAGGCCACTGTAGTTGGCACAACCGGCCAGGCTCATGGCCAGCAGTACCAGGCTCAAACGGGCACGCAAGGTTTTACTGCTCATTTACTTATCACCTACCCGCAACACAGTGATCGGGTCACCGGCCGCCAGCAAAATTTTCTTGAGGAGCTGCTCCAGGGTTTTCAACTCTTCAGGGGTAATGGCGCCGGCCAATTCATTCATGGCGTCGGCGCCGATGTGCGGCAGACGGTCGGCGAGCTTCTGGCCCTCCTCGGTGAGCACCAGGCGCACCTGACGGCGGTCGTGCTCCGAGCGTTGGCGGGCGAGGAAGTCCTTCTGCTCCAGGCGATCGAGCATGCGGGTCATGGAACCGCTGTCGAGGGACAGGTGGCGGCACAGCTCGGCCGGGGTGTCGACGCCGAACTGGGCCATGATGATCAGCACCTTGAACTGCGCGGCGGTGATGCCGTGGGGTTCCATGTGGGTGTCGATGATCCGGTCCTTGAGCAGGGCCGCGCGGCCCAGCAAGAGCCCGAGGTGGCAATTTTGGAAACCGTCTGGGGTGAAGTGCTTCATCTGACCACCTGTTAGCTGCCTAGGCAGCGAAAGTATGTCGAGATGTTACTGCCTAGGCAGCCAATATCCAAACAATAATTAGCATGCTTACTATTAAGCTAATTAATGGGAAAGTCTTGAAATCGAAAAAAACGGGGGAAGAAATACCGGCTGGAGGGTTATGGCTTGGTGGTAGCCAGCCCCCTCGTCAAAGGGGACTGGATCGCTGACGGTTATCAGAAGTCGCGCTTGTAGAAGATATCCAGCGAGCTGGCGACGCCGCTGGCCGCTTCCAGGTAGACCTTTTTGCTCAGCTTGTAGCGCAGGGCGATGGTGTTGGCCGGCTCGAAGACCCCCACCCCGTAACGCAGGCTGAGGCGCTCGGAAATATTGCCACTGGCCACCACGCTGGTGGTATTGCCGCTGCCCTGGGTGTCGAGCTGGAAGTCGTCGATCCCCAGGTCCTTGGCCAGCCCGCCGGTGATGTTCGAGCTGCCCATCAAGCCAAGGCCCAAGGCGGCTTGCGCCAGCATGTTGTTGTCCTCGCCGGTGGTGCTCAAGGGACGCCCGAGCACCAGGTAGGACAAGGCCTGCTCCTGGCTCATGGCTGGCTCCGAGAAGATCTGCGTGGTCGGCTGTTCGGCGCTGCCACTGAGGCGGATACCGGCGATCACGTCATCGGTCTGGCGGATCGCCTCGATGTCCAGGTACGGCTGGTCGATCGGCCCGGCGAACAGCAAGCGCGCCCGGCGCACGGTCAGGCGCTGGCCGTAGGCGCGGTAGCGGCCGTCGTTGAGCCACAGCTCGCCACGGGTGTCCATATTGTCGCCGATGTGCACATGGCCTTGCAGGTTGGCGGTCAGGCCAAAACCGGTGAAGCTGAGCTTGTCCTCGCCAACCACCACATCGATGTCCATCGCCATGGCCATCGGCGCTTTGCCCTCCTCGGTCTGGTGGCCGATGATCACGGTGTCGTCCGACACCTTGACCGTCGACGGCGGCAACTCACGAACGGTGATTTCGCCCTTGGGCACCTGGACCTTGCCGGCGATCGCCAGCTTGTCGTCCTTCATCGAGATCTTCAGGTCCGGCGCCACGTCCAGCACCGCATAGGGCTCGACGGTGACCGGCAGCTGCGAGCCCTTGAGGCTCAGGTCCACCACCAGCGCCTGGCCCCAAGTGATATTGCCGTTCAGGCTGCCCTGCCCGGCCTTGCCACTCTTCCAACCACCGTTCAATTGCACGCTTTCACCAGAGATCAGTGCCTGCAGTTGCAGGTCCTGGAGGCTGATGGGCAATTCGGGACCGGAGACTTCACCACCGCTGAGGGCCAGGTTGCCGTTGACCTGCGGCGCCAGCAGACCACCGGAGATGCGCCCGCTGCCGTTCAGGGTGCCGGCGAGCTTCTCGACCATCGGCACGAACGGCCGCGCCACCGCCAGGTCCAGGCCGCTGAGGCGGAACTCGCCGGACAGCGGCTTGTTTTTCGGCAACGGATTGATCTGCGCCTGCAGCATCAGTTCACCGAGCTTGCCGCCGCTGAACGCCAGCTGCGTATCGATACGCTTGGGGTTGAGGGTGGTGTCGATTTTCAGCGTCTGATACGGGAAGTCCAGCCACTGCTGCTTTTCCTTGACCCGCAAGGTGCCGCCGCTGGCATCCAGCAGGATCCGCCCCTGCGGGCCGCCGGCCGGTACGTCCAGCTTGATATCGGCGTTGAGCCGGCCCTTCCAGGCGAAGTCCTTGGGCAGCCACTGCGCGAGGCTGTCGATCGGGAACTGCTTGAGGTGGTAGCGCAACTTGGGCTCGGGCATCAGCCGCTGATCCTCGCCGCACAGGCTGGCATCGCCGCTGGCCCAGCAATGGGCGCCGAAGTTGAGCTTGCCGTCGGCCAGGTATTCGAGCTTCGCCGGGGCCTGCAGCCTCCAATCCTGGCCACCGGTCTGGATATCGCCGCTGGCCAGGCGGCCGCGCCAGTTGCCCTGGTCCAGCTTGCCGTCCAGGCCCAGCGCCAGCTTGAGCTGCGGGCCTTGCAGGTCCAGTTGCAGTTTCTGGTTCTTGATATCGCCCTGGCCGCTGGCTGTCAGCGTCCCCAGCGAGGTTTCACCGACCTGGATCCCGGCCCCCTTGAGGTCGATCCGCGCCCGTTGCGCGCTGTCCAGGTTGGCATCGAGCTTGAGGCTCTGCAGGCGATTGTCGGCGAACACCAGTTGCTGGCCTTGCAGGTCGAGCTTGCCCTGCGGCGCCTTCAGGGTGCCGGCCACATCGAGGCGGCCGTTGAGCTGGCCACGCAACTCGGGCCACAGCTGGCCAAGACGTGGCAACTTGATATCGAGCTGCCCGGCCAAACGTTGTTGCAGGCGGCCGGAACCGTTGATGCGGTTGTCGCCCAGGCGGATATCCAGCGCGCTCAGGTTCCATTGCTCGCCAGCGCCATCGGCCTTGGCCTGCAGCACCACCGGCTGGCCGCGCAACTTGCCCTTGAGGTCGAGGTCAGCGTTGAGCTTGAGTTGCTCATTCTTCATCTCACCCTGGCTGCGCAGCGGCCCGGCCAAGGTGCCCGGCAGCTCGGCGACCCAGTACGCCGGGTTGATCGCCGACAGGTCCAGCGCGGTGTCCCAGGCGATGCCATCGGCGAATTGCAGGTTCAGGTGGCCTTCGGCCTTGCCCTGGCCGGCCGCGAGCTTGAACTGGGGCAGGAAGATTTTTGTCAGGTCGCCACTGAACGGGCTGCTGAGGCTGAACGCCCCCGCCGGGCCATCGAGGTCGCCCTTGAAGTTGCCCAGGTAATTGCCATCGCGGTAGGCGACTTCAGCATTGAAACGGCGCACCGCCACGGCGGGTTCTTCGATCAGCGGGTACAGGCGATGCCAGGGGAAATCCAGCCAGTCGAGCTTGGCTTCGGCGTTCAGGCCCTGGCTCCAGTCCAGTTGGCCGGTCAGCTTGAGGTTTTGCTTGTCGTTGGCGGTCAGGTCCAGCGCGGCGATCTGCGCGCCCTTGGCGTCGACCTTGCCTTGCAGCGCCAGTGCCACCGGCCCCTGTTCGGCCGGCAGGGTAGCCTTGCCCAGCAGTTGGTAACCCGCCTTGAGGTCACCTTTGCCGATCAGCTCCAGCTGATTGAGCATCAGGGTATCGGGCAGATCGGCGCTGGCCTTGAAGCCATCGGCGGTGATCCGCACCTGGGCCGGCAGGTTCTCCGCCAGCGGTTGCAGCTCACCGCTCAACCGACCTTGCAGATAACCACTGCTGTCGGCCGCAAGCTTGAGGGTCTTCAACAGGTCGCCGTCGACCTTCAGCACCAGCGCCCAGGGTTCACTGCCGGGCGCCGGCAGGGTCAGGGTACCGGTGGCGCTCAATGGCCAGTCGCCGCTGGGCGACAACAACCCCGAAAGATTAAGGCTGAGGTCGTCGCGTTGCAGGCTCACCGAGTCGATCTGCAGGCCCTTGGTCGTCCACTGCGCCGCCAGCTGCAGGCCCTTGAGTTCCTCGCTGCCATTGAACTGCAGGCTGCCGACCCGCACCTGACCCAGCTCGATGGCCAGGGGCAGCTGCAGATCCGGCAGGCTGATCGGGCCGCTGCTCTCTTCTTCCGCACCCGGCGGGAATTGCAGGCTGACCTGCTCCACGTCCAGTTGCTCGATGCACAGAGTCATGCGCATCAGGCAGGCCGGCGACCAGGCGAATTTCGGCGCCTGGAGTTCGACCCGGCTGCTGTCCTGCTGCCACAACAGATGATCGGCGCTCCACTGCCCGCCCAGGCGACCGGCGAAGTTCTCCACCGTCAAACCCGGCACCAGGCCCAGGGCCCAGCGACTGCCGGCCTGGGTGCCGAGTATCGAAGCCAGCGCCAGTACCAGCACCGCCACCAGCGCAAGCAGCACCAGTAGCGCAATCTTCAAACCACGCTTCACAGCTCTGGCCCCATGGAAAAGTGCAAGCGAATGCCGCCGTCATCGTCCAGCGCACGGGCGAGGTCGAGGCGGATCGGCCCCACCGGGGACACCCAGCGCACGCCGACACCGACCCCGGTCTTGAGGTTCGGCAGTTCAAGTTTGTCGAAGGAGTTGCCCTGGTCGACAAAGGTCGCCAGGCGCCATTTTTCCGCAATGGCGTACTGGTATTCGACGCTGCCGGCCACCATGTAGCGTCCGCCGATCCGGTCGCCGTCGGAGTTCTCCGGCGACAGGCTCTGGTAATCGTAACCCCGCACGCTCTGATCGCCACCGGCGAAAAAGCGCAGGGACGGCGGGACCTTCTTGTAGCCGTTGGTGGCGCTGCCACCGAACTGCACCCGGCCGAGAAACCGATGGTTGTCCCACACCGTGGTCAGGCCCTTGAGCAGCACGGTGCCATATAACAGGTTGGTGTCCGAGCCCAGCCCTTCCTTGGCCAGCTTGGTGTCGAATTGCAGGCGATAGCCATTGTGCGGGTCGATGCGGTTATCGCTGCGCAGGTAGGAATAGCTGACGCCGGGCATCAACAGGGTACTCAGGCCCGAGTCGTCGCCGAGGCGGTATTCCTCGCGCTGCCACTTCAGCGAGATGACCCGCTGCCAGCCGCTGGGCAACTTGCTGTGCCACTCGGGACCGAGGGTGAGCAGCTTGCTCAGGGTGTCAGTGTTGGCGATTTCTTCGTTCTGATAGCCGCCGGCAAAACGCAGCTTGTCGGTCAGCGGCGGGTCCAGCGGTATGTCGTAGAACAGGCCGACGTTCTGCCGCGGCGCGGAGACTTCCGCCTCCCAGCCATAACTGTGACCTTGGGCATTGACCCAGTGCCGGGTCCAGTTGGCCTTGGCCCGCGGCCCGACGTCGGTGGAAAAACCCAGGCCCAGGCCCATGGTGCGCGGCTTGCGGGTTTCCAGCTGGACCGCCACTGGAATCACCTCGGCGGTGGCCGCGGTCGGCGCCGCGTCGACTCGCACGCCTTCGAAGTAACCGCTCGATTGCAGCGCCTGGTTGAGTTCGGCGATCAGTTCGGAATCGTAGGGGGCGCCAGCCTTGAACGGCACCATGCGTTGCAGCAGGTCTTCGTCGAACGGCGTATCGCCGGCAAAACTGACCTTGCCCAGGGCATAACGCGGACCGCTTTCGTACACCAGTTCGATATCCGCCACCCCGGCCTGGGGGTCCACGGCCAGCTTCTGCCGGGTGAAACGCCCGCTGAAAAAGCCGTAGCGCGACGCCTGGTTCTGGATCAGCCGCTTGGCGTCTTCGTAATGACCGTGATTGAGGACCGCGCCGCTTTTCAGCTGGTCGCTCCTGGGCACACGAAAGCCCTTGAGGGAGGCCGCCGGGCCATCGACCCGAATGGTGACATTGCGCAGATGCACCGGCTCGCCGGGATCGATATTCAGCACCAAACGCGGCTTTTCGCCGCCTTTGACTTCGCTGCTGATCTGCGGCTGGTAGTAGCCCAGGGCCTGGGCGGCCTTGCGGGCCTGCTCCTCGGCGCCACGGCTGAAACGCAGCAGAGCCTCCTCGTCGCGATCGCCAACCCCGCCAATGTAGCCCTCCACATTGGCCTTGAGCTCATCGTTAGAGGGTTTGACCCTGACGTCCAATTCGCTTTGCGCCAGTGCCGCACAGCTTGTGAACAGCAGCAGAAAGCCGCTGGTGAATCTTCCTGAAAACTTCATAGGCGCGAATGCTATCACGAGCAGGGAGCCCGATAGAGCGCACAAATGCGAGGAAAGTTCTGTTCAGCCGGTCGCGCTTTGCAGAACCTGCGGGTTGGCGTGAAAGAAAATGTGCTCGCGGACCGGGCCGACGGCGATCTCGCCAATCTCTTCGTAACCCTGGCGCTCATAGAACGCCAGGTAACGCGGGTTGCCGGTGTCCAGCACCACGCCCTGGGAATGCTCGTCCTCCGCGCACCAGTTGTGCACCGCCTGCAGCAACTGCTCGCCGAAATGCTTGCCCTGGAACTGCGGATGAATTCCCAGCAGCGGCAGCACATGCACCGCATCGCTGGGCAGGCAGCCCAGCACCGCCGCGTGATAGTCCAGGTAACGCCGGGTGCAGCGGAAACCGGTACTGAGCACCATGCGCAGGCGCCAAGCCCAACTCTCGGTAATGCCCAGGCGACGCTGGGGCGGTGCGATCAGGGCGATACCGATCAGCCGGTCGTTGACCAGCAGGCCGATGGCCGGCAGGTCCTGAATGAAGTGCTGCTTGACCAGCTCACGCACCGTGGCCCGCACCCGTTGTTCGTAACCCGGGCGTTCGGACTCGAACAGATAGGCGAAGGTCGGCTCGTGGCGATAAGCCTGATACAGCAGGGAACGGGCTTCGCGGGCATAGCCGCTGTCGAGCATATGAATGTCGGCGATGGCAGTCGAGGTTTCAGGCATGGCGATTGGTCTCCCCCTGGGCCCGGCTTGAAGTGGCCGCGCTGGGTGGCGGCAAACTTGTGCCAGTTATTGGTGTGCTCATAGCTACGAGCTTTGCAGGCCCGCGATCGTTCCACTGCGCGCTGCTCATGGACCTTAGCAGCGCATCCGCCCTGCCGCCACGCTGGCCGCCGGGCGACTTGTCGGCTAGCATCGCAGTTTTGCCAGGACTGCCGACCATGAAGATCGTCTCGTTCAACATCAACGGGCTGCGTGCCCGCCCCCATCAGTTGGCGGCGCTGATCGAAAAGCATCAACCGGACATCATTGGCCTGCAGGAAACCAAGGTATCGGACGACCAGTTCCCCCTGGACGAAGTCCAGGCGCTGGGTTATCACGTGCATTTCCATGGGCAGAAAGGCCACTACGGTGTCGCCCTGCTCTCGCGTCAGGCGCCGCTGGCGCTGCACAAGGGCTTCGACGGTGACGAGGAAGATGCCCAGCGGCGCTTTATCTGGGGCACCTTCGCCGACGTCGATGGCACCCCGGTGACCATCATGAACGGCTACTTCCCCCAGGGCGAAAGCCGCGACCACCCTACCAAGTTCCCGGCCAAGCAGCGTTTCTACAGCGACCTGCAGCACCTGCTGGAAACCCGTTTCAGCAACGAGCAGCCGCTGGTGGTCATGGGCGACGTGAACATTTCCCCGGAAGACTGCGACATCGGCATCGGCCCGGACAGCATCAAACGCTGGCTGAAAACCGGCAAGTGCAGCTTCCTGCCGGAAGAACGCGAGTGGATGGCCCGCCTGAAGAACTGGGGCCTGGTGGACAGCTTCCGCCACCTCAACCCCGAGGTGGCCGATCGCTTCAGCTGGTTCGACTACCGCAGCCGCGGTTTCGAGGACGAACCCAAGCGCGGCCTGCGCATCGACCTGATCATGGCCTCCCGCGGCCTGTTGCCACGGATCAAGGATGCCGGGGTAGACTACGACCTGCGCGGCATGGAAAAACCTTCCGACCACGCACCGATCTGGCTCGAACTGAGCTGATCGCCAGGCATAAAAAAGCCCATCCTGCGATGGGCTTTTTTTATTGTTTCAGCGTCTCAACACAGTTCGACCCGGGTGCTGGTGCCGGCCTGCATGATGGCCTCGATGGCGGACTCACGGGTCGGCTCCGAGTCATACAAGTGGCTGACCAGGATCACCTCCTTGCCGGCCTTGAGATTGAAGTAGGATTTGCCGCCAGGGGCGATCTTCTTTTCGTAACTACCCGGGGACGTGCAGTGCTTGCGCAACAGCGCGATGGCTGCATCGACACTCTCACGACAAGGGTAACGGTCGCTTTGAAGCATGGTCTGCGCGTCCTTGGACTTCAGCAAGAACCTGAAACCTCCGCTGCCATATTGCTTCAGCTCGAACCAGCCACTCATTTCATACTCCTTTGACACAAGCAAATTGCAGCCAGGGCTGCATCGACGCCTGGTGACGACGAGAGTCGGCGTGCGCCAATTCCCCTCCAGACAAAGTTTTCAACTCTACTGAGCCAGCTGTGCCGGGTCTTTAAGAGCATTCTGAAAAGCCATGAGAAGGCTCTGGTTACCCCCATCAGCTGTCACATCCCCGTCACCTCCCTGACTTAATCTCGCCGCACTCGCTCTCGCCATAGAAGGCCATTGCCGCATGTCACGCGTTTCCACCGTCAGTGAACGGGACCTCTGGTGCCGCACCCTCTGCCTGCTGCTGGTTGGCTTCGTTTGCTACGCCCTGCCCTGGTCGGTGTTCGCTGCCCTGCCCCTGGCCGGCGACAACCAGCCGGTGTTGCGCATCCAGGGCTCCAACACCATCGGTGCCGCGCTGGGTCCGGCCCTGGTCAAGGGCCTGATGCAAGAACAGGGCTTGCTCGACATACGGATCGAGGCATCGGGCAAAGACAATGAGCGTCGGGTGACAGGCCAGGATGCCCAGGGCCGGCGCGTTCTCGTCGAGATCGCCGCCCATGGCTCCAGTACCGGCTTTGCCGCACTGAAGAACGCCAGCGCCGACCTCGCCGCCGCGTCACGACCGATCAAGGACAGCGAACTGGTGGAACTGGAAGCCCTCGGCGACCTGAAAGACCCCGACGCCGAACAGGTGATCGCCATCGACGGCCTGGCGATCATCCTCCACCCGCAAAACCCGCTGACGCGGCTGGACACCGAACAACTGGCGCGGGTATTCAGCGGCGAGGTGAAAACCTGGGAAGAACTGGGTGGCGTCGGCGGTGCCATTCACCTGTACGCCCGCGATGATCGATCCGGCACCTACGACACCTTCAAGGAGCTGGTGCTCGCCCACCGCGGCAAGAACCTGAGCACCACGGCGAAACGCTTCGAGTCCAGCGAGCTGCTCTCCGACGCGGTCAGCCACGATCCCCAGGGCATAGGTTTTATCGGCCTGCCCTATGTGCGCCAGGCCAAGGCCGTGGCGATCGTCGACGGCGGTTCGCAGCCGATGTTGCCCCTCGACAGCCTGATCGCCACCGAGGACTACCCGCTGTCCCGGCGCCTGTACTTCTACCTGCCACCCGATGAGCAAAACCCCTGGGCCAGCGCCCTGGTGCGTTTCGCCCAAAGCGCCAGGGGCCAGGCCATAGTCGCGACCAACGGTTTTATCGCCCAGACGGTGCTGGCCATGAGTGTCACCCCCGCCCCGCAGATGCCCGAGGGTTACCAGGCCATCGCCCGGCAGGCGCAGCGCCTGACCGTGAACTTCCGTTTCGAGGAAGGCAGCGCCACCCTCGACAACAAGGCACGCCAGGATCTGGCGCGGGTCCTGGATTTTTTGAAGCGCTACGACAAATTGAACAAGCGCGTGACCCTGGTCGGCTTCGGCGACGCCAAGAACGATCCGGCACGCGCGGCATTGCTGTCCAAGCTGAGAGCCATGACCGTGCGCCGGGAGCTGGTGAGAAACGCTGTGGTGCTGCGCGAGATCCGCGGTTTTGGCGCGCAGATGCCGGTCGCGGCCAATACCGCGGACGAGGGGCGGATCAAGAATCGGCGGGTGGAGGTCTGGGTGTATTGAGGGAGGGAAAATCGGCGGCGTAATCGAGGATGTTATCGCGGGCAAGCCTCGCTCCTACGCAAGCTTGCCCGTGATCGCTTTTAGTGCCCGCTGCGCAGCATTTCCTTGGGCACGTACTTGCCGATTTCAAACTTGCCGATGGCCGCGCGGTGCACTTCGTCCGGGCCGTCGGCCAGGCGCAAGGTACGCTGCATGGCGTACATGTAGGCCAGCGGGAAATCGTTGGACACCCCGGCCCCGCCATGAATCTGGATGGCCCGGTCGATCACCTTCAAGGCCACGTTCGGCGCCACCACCTTGATCTGGGCGATTTCGCTTTTCGCCACCTTGTTGCCGACGGTGTCCATCATGTACGCCGCCTTCAGGGTCAGCAGGCGTGCCATATCGATCTCCATCCGAGAATCGGCGATCTTGTCGACGTTACCGCCCAGGCGCGCCAGCGGCTTGCCGAATGCGGTACGACTTACCGAACGCTTGCACATCAATTCCAGCGCGCGCTCGGCCATGCCGATCGAACGCATGCAGTGGTGAATCCGGCCCGGGCCAAGGCGGCCCTGGGCGATCTCGAAACCACGGCCCTCGCCCAGCAGCACGTTCTCGTAGGGTACCCGTACGTTGTCGAACAGCACTTCGGCATGGCCGTGGGGCGCGTCGTCGTAACCGAACACCGGCAGCGGCCGGACAATCTTCACCCCGGGGGTGTCGACCGGTACCAGGATCATCGAGTGCTGCTGGTGGCGCGGCGCGTCCGGGTTGCTCAGGCCCATGAAGATCAGGATCTTGCAGCGCGGATCGCAGGCGCCCGAGGTCCACCACTTCTTGCCGTTGATCACCCATTCGTCGCCATCGCGCACCGCACGGGCGGCCATGTTGGTAGCGTCGGACGACGCCACATCCGGCTCGGTCATGGCGAAGGCGGAACGGATCTCACCACGCAGCAGCGGCTCCAGCCAGCGTTGCTTCTGCTCTTCATTGGCGTAGCGCACCAGCACTTCCATGTTGCCGGTGTCCGGTGCCGAACAGTTGAAGGGTTCCGGCCCCAGCAGGGAGCGGCCCATGATCTCCGCCAGCGGCGCGTATTCGAGGTTGGTCAGGCCGGCGCCGAGTTCCGACTCGGGCAAGAACAGGTTCCACAACCCCTCGGCCTTGGCCTTGAGTTTGAGCTCTTCCATGATCGCCGTCGGCTGCCAGCGATCGCCTTCGGCGACCTGGCGTTCGAACACTGCTTCAGCCGGATAGACATAAGTGTCCATGAACGCGGTCACGCGCTCACGCAGTTCCTGAACCTTGGGGGAATAGGCGAAATCCATGGGCAGCTACCTTCTTGGCGAGGTGGTTGAGGGCATGGAACCGATGCTAGAACAGCTTACGAAAATTTACCTAGCCTATTCTCGGCGTGTATTAACATTCATCACCGATATATGATTGACTGATCGGGCAGGCCATCAGCCCACTGGTCGGACTGACAATATTCCCGGACTCGACAATCCCCCGGCCCCTAACAATAAGAGTGCAGCGCAATGAATCTGAGCAAGGTCGACCTCAACCTTTTCATCGTCTTCGACGCGATCTACACCGAAGCCAACCTGACCCGTGCCGGGCAGATCGTCGGCATCACTCAGCCCGCTGTCTCCAACGCCCTGGCTCGCCTGCGCGAGACCTTCAACGACCCGCTCTTCGTGCGGACCGCCCAGGGCATGGTGCCCACGCCCATGGCACAGAACATCATCGGCCCGGTGCGCAACGCCCTGTCGCTGCTACGGGTGTCGGTGCAGGAAAGCCGCATCTTCAACCCCTTGCAGGCGGTCAAGACCTACCGCATCAGCATGACCGACCTGACCGAGGCGGTGATCCTGCCGCCGCTGTTCCAGCGCCTGCGGCGCCTGGCCCCCACGGTGATCATCGAGAGTTTCCTGTCCAAGCGCCGGGAAACCACCAAGGAACTGGCCGCCGGCCGCCTGGACTTCGCCGTCGATGCCCCCCTCAACACCGACCCGCAGGTCCGCCACGTCAAGCTGATGGAGGACCGCTACGTCTGTGCCATGCGCAAGAGCCACCCGCTGGCGAACAAGGAAAAACTCAGCCTCGACGACTACCTGTCGCTGACCCATATCCACATCTCCAGCCGCCGCAGCGGCCTGGGTTACGTCGACCTGGCCCTGGGCAAGATGGGCATCCAGCGCAAGATCGCCCTGCGCTCCCAGCATTACCTGATGGCTTCGCAAGTGCTGCAACAGACCGACATGGTCATGACCGTGCCCGAGAGATTCGCCCGTCGCCACGACCTGCAAGCCTTCAACCTGCCGGTCAACGACGTGCCACCGCTGGAGACCCACCTCTACTGGCACGAAAGCACCGACCAGGACCCGGCCAACCGCTGGATGCGCGAGCAGATGATCGAGCTGTGCCAGCAGGTGACGGCCCACGAGAAAAAACTCGAGAAGTGACCGGTAGGAGCGAGGCTTGCCCGCGATAAGGAAGAACGTGGTGGTTCAGGGAAACCTCAACGTACCCATCGCGGGCAAGCCTCGCTCCTACGGATAGGGTTGCATCTTGCTTGACGTATACGTCAACCTCGAATTAGTTTAACGCCAAGACCTTTTTCGAGTGCCCCCATGAGCAGCCAGACCTACAGCATTTCCGACCTCGCCCGCGAGCTCGACATCACCACCCGGGCCATCCGCTTTTATGAAGAACAAGGCCTGCTCGCCCCCGAACGTCGTGGCCAGGAACGCATCTACTCGCCACGGGACAAGGTCAGCCTGAAGCTGATCCTGCGCGGCAAGCGCATCGGCTTCTCCCTGGCCGAATGCCGCGAGCTGATCGAACTCTACGACCCCAGCAGCGGCAACCTGAAGCAGCTGCACAGCATGCTGGCGAAAATCGCCGAGCGCCGCGAACAGCTGGAGCAGCAGTTGCTGGACATCGAACAGATGAAGCTGGAGTTGGACACCGCGGAAGAGCGCTGCACCCAGGCGCTGGAGCAGACCATCAAGAATCAGAAAAGCGCCGTGCAGTAACCGCCCCAGTAACACAGACAATCTGCCAGACAGACCACAGTGCCTGGTTTTACGCCGACTTCGTCGCCGAGCGCAGCCTGCGGCAGCGGCTACATCAGCGGCCCTACATATAAAAGGTAAAGCCCCATGTCCCTCCCCACCCATGTGCGCCTGGTCGAAGTCGGTCCTCGCGACGGTTTGCAGAACGAAGCCCAGCCCATCAGCGTCGCCGACAAGGTGCAACTGGTGGACGCCCTGAGCGCGACCGGGCTCGGCTATATAGAAGTCGGCAGCTTCGTCTCGCCCAAATGGGTGCCGCAGATGGCCGGGTCCGCCGAGGTGTTCGCGCAGATCCAGCGCAAGCCGGGGGTGACCTACGGCGCCCTCGCCCCGAACCTGCGCGGTTTCGAAGACGCCCTGGCCGCCGGGGTCAAGGAGGTCGCGGTGTTTGCCGCCGCCTCCGAGTCCTTCTCCCAGCGCAACATCAACTGCTCCATCAGCGAGAGCCTGGAACGCTTCGTACCGATCATGGAGGCGGCGAAACAGCATGGCGTTACCGTGCGCGGTTACGTGTCCTGTGTGCTGGGCTGTCCTTACGAAGGCGAGGTAGCGCCGGAACAGGTCGCGGTGGTTGCCCGCGAGCTGTACAGCATGGGCTGTTACGAAGTGTCCCTGGGCGACACCATCGGCACCGGCACCGCCGGCGCTACCCGCCGCATGTTCGAGGTGGTGGCTGCCCATGTCCCGCGGGACAAGCTCGCCGGGCACTTCCACGACACCTACGGCCAGGCTCTGGCCAATATCTACGCCAGCCTGCTGGAAGGCATCGCGGTGTTCGACAGCTCCATCGCCGGGCTCGGCGGCTGCCCCTACGCCAAGGGCGCCAGCGGTAACGTCGCCAGCGAGGACGTGCTGTACCTGCTCAATGGGCTGGGCATCGAAACCGGTATCGACATGGAGCGCCTGATCCTCGCCGGCCAGCAGATCTGCTCCGTGCTGGGGCGCCCCACCGGCTCGCGCGTCGCCAAGGCCCGTTACCCAGGTTGAGGGGGTTGCCTGTTTCAGGGTGTTACCGGCCGCTCTAGCGCACGCTCGAAACGGGTAACACGGAAACAGTTTGTCGATTTTCTAGCGGTACAGATGAAAGACCATTTTTATTAAGTCGTTGATTTTAAAGGATTTTAAAAAGTTGGCACGGCTTCTGCTATATCTCTGGCATAACAAGAATAAAAAGCAGCAAAGCTAATAAAAATAAGACGAAACGACTCTGACATAACAAAAACAACACGGCAGAGACGCAGCTAACAGATTTTTTTGGAGAGGATGTGTTTTCCAGGGTGTCTTTAACAATAAGAGCCACCCGCAACCGGGCAGAGAACAATAAAACTACCCCAAGGTAGCTCCCGAACTGGTTGGTCGCTCAAGCGAGAAAATAGATCAGCGCTCAAAAAAATACGTTTGCTCTTGATCCCGGATGGGGATCGCCAAAAACAGCGGTAAAGGGTAACGGTTGCCAAAAACAACAACAGACCGCCCCTCAATAATAAAAAAAGAGCACGCAACGACAAAAATTAAAGGGGAGCTTCGGCTCCCCTTTGTGCTTTCTGCCATTCCTGTTTTCTTCCCTGATTCGGCGGCGACCTTGGGGTCGCTATCGCGAGCAAGCTCGCTCCTACAAAGAGCGAGCTTGCTCACGATGACATCAGGAACGCCCGCGCAACTCCTCGATGCTGATCTCGCGCATCCTGAACTTCTGGATCTTGCCGGTCACGGTCATCGGGAATTCCTCGACGAACTTGAAGTAACGCGGCGTCTTGAAGTGAGCGATACGCTCCTTGCACCAGGCCTGCAGCTCCTCCTCGCTGGCGCTGTGGCCGGGGTGGAACTTGATCCAGGCGACAATCTCTTCGCCGTATTTCGAGCACGGGATGCCGATCACTTGCACGTCGGCCACCGCCGGATGGGTGAAGAAAAACTCCTCCAGTTCGCGCGGATAAATGTTTTCGCCGCCGCGGATGATCATGTCCTTGTTGCGCCCGGCGATGCACACGTAACCCTGCTCGTTCATGGTCGCCAGGTCGCCGGTGTGCATCCAGCCCGCCTGGTCGATGGCTTCGGCCGTGCCCTGGGGGTTGTTCCAGTAGCCCAGCATCACGCTGTAACCGCGGGTGCACAACTCACCGATGGTGCCCCGCGGCACGATATTGCCCGCCTCGTCGATGATCTTGCTTTCCAGCTGCGGCTGGGTGCGGCCGACCGTGGTCACGCGCAGTTCGAGGTCGTCCGCCGGGCCGGTCTGCAACGACACCGGGCTGGTTTCGGTCATGCCGTAGGCGATCTGCACTTCACTCATGTGCATCTCGCTGATCACCCGGCGCATCACCTCGATCGGACAGGTGGCCCCGGCCATGATCCCGGTGCGCAGGCTCGACAGGTCGAACTCGGCCCGTCGTGGCTGGTCGAGCATGGCGATGAACATGGTCGGCACGCCGTACAGCCCGGTGGCCTTTTCCTCGGACACGGCGCTCAGGGTCAACAACGGATCGAAGGCATCGTTGGGGTAGATCATGGTGGTGCCGTGGGTCACGCAGCCCAGGTTGCCCATGACCATGCCGAAGCAGTGGTACAGCGGCACCGGGATCACCAGGCGGTCCTCATGACCCAGGCCCAGGCTCTCGCCGACCATATAACCGTTGTTGAGGATGTTGTAGTGGCTGAGAGTCGCGCCCTTGGGGAAACCGGTGGTGCCGGAGGTGTACTGGATGTTCACCGCCTGGTCGGGGTCCAGGCTGTCCTGGCGTTCGCGCAGCGCTTCGACGCTGACGCCGGCCCCCAGGTCGGCCAGTTGCGACCAGGGCAGAAAGCCCGACGGCGGCTGCGCGTCGAGGCTGATCACACCGCGCAAATCCGGCAGGCGCTCGCTCTGCAACTGGCCGATGGACTGCTGCGCCAGCTCGGGCGCCAGGCCCTGGAGCATGGCGTGGTAATCGGAGGTCTTGAACGCGCCGGCGCACACTAGCCACTGGCAACCGGACTGCTTGAGCACGTATTCCAGCTCGGAGCTGCGATAGGCCGGGTTGATGTTCACCAGGATCGCGCCGATCTTGGCACTGGCGAACTGGCTGATGCACCACTGGGCGCAGTTGGGGGCCCAGATGCCCAGCCGGTCGCCGGTCTTGAGCCCCAGGGCCAGCAGCGCCCGGGCATGCAGATCGACGGTTTCGGCCAGTTGCTGCCAGCTGTAGCGCAGCTGCTGATGACGCACCACCAGGGCTTCGCCCTGTGGGTATGACGCCACCGTGCGATCGAACGCCTGACCGATGGTCAGCGCCAGCAAGGCCTTGTCCTGCGTGCCGCGAGTGTAGCTGCGCCCCGGCGCGGATGCGGGTTGATCCATGATGACCCCTATTGTCTTTATTAGTGGGCAAGCATGAGCCAGGCGTGTAGCGAAGGAGCCTGGCCCCCAGCGAAAACGCCCCTACTCTGGCGCAAGTTGACGTTTACGTAAAGGGTGATTGACAGCCACCTGTCGCAGGCTTACGTTAACGTAAAGGTGAGAGCCGGATCACCCGCTCTCTACAGCCCGACTCCCTTACATAAAAACAAGTTTGAAGGTGCCCCCATGAGCTATCCGACCCTGAACTTTGCCCTCGGCGAAACCATCGACATGCTCCGCGACCAGGTGCAGGCCTTCGTCAAGGCCGAGCTGGCGCCACGGGCGGCACAGATCGACGTCGACAACCTGTTCCCCGCCGACATGTGGCGCAAGTTCGGCGACATGGGCCTCTTGGGCATTACCGTGCCGGAAGAGTACGGCGGTGCCGGCCTGGGTTACCTGGCCCACGTGGTGGCCATGGAAGAAATCAGTCGTGGCTCGGCCTCGGTCGCCCTTTCCTACGGCGCCCACTCCAACCTCTGCGTCAACCAGATCAACCGCAACGGCAACCACGAGCAGAAAAGCAAATACCTGCCCAAGCTGATCAGCGGCGAACACATCGGCGCCCTGGCCATGAGCGAACCCAACGCCGGCTCCGACGTGGTGTCGATGAAGCTGCGCGCCGACAAGCGCGGCGACCACTACGTGCTCAACGGCAGCAAGACCTGGATCACCAACGGTCCCGACGCCAACACCTACGTGATCTACGCCAAGACCGACCTGGAAAAGGGCCCGCACGGCATTACCGCATTCATCGTCGAGCGCGACTGGAAAGGCTTCAGCCGCAGCAACAAGTTCGACAAGCTGGGCATGCGCGGCTCCAACACCTGCGAGCTGTTCTTCGATGACGTGGAAGTGCCGGAAGAAAACATCCTCGGCATCCTCAATGGCGGCGTGAAGGTACTGATGAGCGGCCTGGACTACGAGCGTGTGGTGCTCTCCGGCGGCCCGACCGGGATCATGCAGGCCTGCATGGACCTGGTGGTGCCCTACATCCACGACCGCAAGCAGTTCGGCCAGAGCATCGGCGAGTTCCAGCTGATCCAGGGCAAGGTCGCCGACATGTACACCCAGCTCAACGCCAGCCGCGCCTATCTGTATGCCGTGGCCCAGGCCTGCGAACGCGGCGAGACCACGCGCAAGGACGCCGCCGGGGTGATCCTCTACAGCGCCGAACGCGCCACCCAGATGGCCCTGGACGCAATCCAGATCCTCGGCGGCAACGGCTACATCAATGAATTCCCCGCCGGCCGCCTGCTGCGCGACGCCAAGCTGTATGAAATCGGCGCCGGCACCAGCGAGATCCGCCGCATGCTGATCGGTCGCGAACTGTTCAACGAAACCCGCTAACGGAGCTGTCCATGGCTATCCTGCATACCCAGCTCAACCCCCGTTCGGCGGAATTCGTCGCCAACAGCGCGGCGATGCTCAAACAGGTCGATGCCCTGCACACCCTGCTCGCCCAGGTCCAGCAAGGCGGCGGCGCCAAGGCCCAGGAACGGCACACCTCGCGCGGCAAACTGCTGCCGCGCGAACGCATCAACCGCCTGCTTGACCCGGGCTCGCCCTTCCTCGAAGTCAGCCAACTGGCGGCGTACGAGGTGTATGGCGAAGACGTGCCGGCCGCCGGGGTGATTGCCGGCATCGGCCGGGTGGAAGGCGTCGAATGCATGATCGTGGCCAACGACGCCACGGTGAAAGGCGGCTCCTACTACCCGCTGACCGTGAAAAAACACCTGCGCGCCCAGACCATCGCCCAGCAGAACCGCCTGCCCTGCATCTACCTGGTGGACTCCGGCGGCGCCAACCTGCCGCGCCAGGACGAGGTATTTCCCGACCGCGAGCACTTCGGGCGGATCTTCTTCAATCAGGCCAACATGAGCGCCCAGGGCATCCCGCAGATCGCTGTTGTCATGGGCTCCTGCACCGCCGGCGGGGCCTACGTGCCGGCCATGGCCGACGAAGCGATCATGGTCCGCGAACAGGCCACCATCTTCCTTGCCGGCCCGCCGCTGGTGAAGGCTGCCACCGGTGAAGTGGTCAGTGCCGAAGACCTCGGTGGCGCCGATGTGCACTGCAAGATCTCCGGTGTCGCCGACCACTACGCCGACAGCGACGAACACGCCCTGGCCCTGGCCCGGCGCAGCATCGCCAACCTCAACTGGCGCAAGCAGGGCGAGTTGCAGCAACGCGCGCCGATCGCCCCGCTGTATGCCAGCGACGAGCTGTACGGGGTGATTCCGGCGGACGCCAAGCAACCCTTCGATGTGCGCGAAGTCATAGCGCGGCTGGTGGACGGTTCGGTCTTCGATGAGTTCAAGGCGCTGTTCGGCACCACCCTGGTGTGCGGCTTCGCTCACCTGCACGGCTACCCGATCGCCATCCTCGCCAACAACGGCATCCTCTTCGCCGAGGCCGCGCAGAAAGGCGCGCACTTTATCGAACTGGCCTGCCAGCGCGGCATCCCGCTGCTGTTCCTGCAGAACATCACTGGCTTCATGGTCGGGCAGAAATACGAAGCCGGCGGCATCGCCAAGCACGGCGCCAAGCTGGTGACCGCGGTGGCCTGCGCCAAGGTGCCGAAGTTCACGGTGATCATCGGCGGCAGCTTCGGCGCCGGTAACTACGGCATGTGCGGCCGCGCCTACGACCCACGTTTCCTGTGGATGTGGCCCAACGCGCGGATCGGCGTGATGGGCGCCGAGCAGGCCGCCGGGGTGCTGGTGCAGGTCAAGCGCGAGCAGGCCGAACGCAGCGGGCAGCCATTCAGCGCCGCCCAGGAAGCCGAGATCAAGCAGCCGATCCTCGATCAGTACGAACACCAGGGCCATCCGTATTACTCCAGCGCCCGGCTGTGGGACGACGGCGTCATCGACCCGGCGCAGACCCGCGACGTCCTGGCGCTGGCCTTGTCCGCGTCCCTCAACGCCCCTATCGAACAGAGCCGCTTTGGCGTGTTCCGCATGTGACCCGGAGCGAAACCGACATGAACGACTTCAACACCCTGGAACTGCTGAAGGACCCGCGTGGTTTCGCCACCCTGTGGCTCAGCCGTGAAGAAAAGAACAACGCCTTCAACGCGGAAATGATCCGTGAGCTGATCCTCGCCCTGGATCAGGTGCAAAGCGATCCGGCCCTGCGCTTTTTGCTGGTGCGCGGCCGTGGCAAACACTTCAGCGCCGGCGCCGACCTGGCCTGGATGCAGCAGTCGGCCGAACTCGACTACCACACCAACCTCGACGACGCTCGTGAGCTGGCCGAGCTGATGTACAACCTGGCCAAGCTGAAGATCCCGACCCTGGCCGTGGTGCAAGGCGCGGCCTTTGGTGGCGCCCTGGGCCTGATCAGTTGCTGCGACATGGCCATCGGCGCCGACGACGCGCAGTTCTGCCTCTCGGAAGTCCGCATCGGCCTGGCCCCGGCAGTGATCAGCCCGTTCGTGGTGCAGGCCATCGGCGAACGCGCGGCGCGCCGCTACGCCCTGACCGCCGAGCGTTTCAGCGGCCAGCGGGCCCGGGAAATCGGCCTGCTGTCGGAAAGTTACCCGGCGACCGAGTTGGAACAACAGGTGGCGTCGTGGATCGACAACCTGCTGCTCAACAGCCCGTGCGCCATGCGCGCCAGCAAGGACCTGCTGCGCGAAGTCGGCAACGGCGCCCTGACCCCGGCCCTGCGTCGTTATTGCGAGAACGCCATTGCC
>NZ_JACNAC010000047.1:0-57028 GCF_017349775.1 Pseudomonas sp. GW460-12-10-14-TSB1 | reverse complement strand
TCTACATCCTTCCCAGCGCGGATCCTTCGGCGCGCCTGGACTTCGCCTGCAAGCTCACCGACAAGGCCTGGCGCATGGGGCACCGCATCTACCTGCATTGCAGCGACGCGGCCCAGCGCGATGAGCTCGATGCCCGGTTGTGGCGCTTCAAGGGCGAAACCTTCGTGCCTCACGGTCCCGCCGAAAGCGAACCGGATGGCCTGATCGTTCTCGGTCTGGGCGACGACCCCGGCGAGCACCATGACCTGCTGGTCAACCTGGACCTGAAAGTCCCGGCATTTGCCCAGCGTTTTGCCCGCATCGCCGAAGTGGTGGTGGAAGACCCGACTATCCGCCAGGCTGCTCGCGAGAGTTTCCGTTTCTACCGCGAACAGGGCTATCCTCTGCAAGATCACCGTTTACAGCGACTCTGAGCCATCGATGGACACTCCCAAACCGCTGCAAAAGTCCGCGCACCTGCTGGATGACCTCGAGTCCATCCGCCAACTGCTCGGCGATGACGACCTGCAACCTCCGCTGCTGACCGAAACCGTCGACGGCGAAGTACAGATTCCACTGCTGTTCGATATGGTCGGCGGCAAGCCTGCCGTCGAAACCCTCGAAGAGGCGCCGGCAGAACCACAACCGGCCCCCGCTCCAGTGGTCGAACCGCAACCTGCTCCCGTAGTGGCCGCTCCAGCCCCTGCACCGGCACCGAAACCAGCGCCAGCGCCCAAGAGCCAGGATGCCCTGCTGCACCTGGACAGCGAACTGCGCGCCGCCGCGCAACTGATCATGCAAGACGTGATCGACGACTTCGCCCCGCACATCGAAACCGAGATCAAGCGCCGCCTCGACGCGCGAATGGATCGCCTGCTGAGCCAGTACGAGGCCTGATCCCCCGTTTATTCATCGGACAAACCTCGCAGCTACAGGTCACCCGCCATCTGTAGGAGCGAGGCTTGTCCGCGATAACGCCCTGGCGCCAAGCAAAAATCCCCGTTCATCGAGCACTTTTCGCCCTCCCGCCGTCAGCCCGCTCTACGCGCATCGGCTCATCCCCGCTATACTTCCCGGCTTTTCCTGAATAAATGCCAATAGGGTCCCGCCGCGCATGGATAAGACCTACCAGCCGCACGCCATTGAAACTTCCTGGTACCAGACCTGGGAGTCAGAGAATTACTTCGCCCCGCAAGGCGCGGGCGACTCGTACACCATCATGATTCCGCCACCGAACGTCACTGGCAGCCTGCACATGGGCCATGGCTTCAACAACGCGATCATGGACGCCTTGATCCGCTTCCGCCGCATGCAGGGCCGCAACACCCTGTGGCAGCCGGGTACCGACCACGCCGGTATCGCCACCCAGATGCTGGTGGAGCGTCAGATCGAAGCCCAGGGCCAGAATCGTCACGATCTGGGCCGGGAAAAATTCCTCGAGAAAGTCTGGGAGTGGAAGGATCAGTCCGGCGGTAACATCAGCCGTCAGATCCGCCGCCTGGGCTCGTCCGTGGACTGGAGCCGCGAGCGCTTCACCATGGACGACGGTCTTTCCGAAGCCGTTAAAGAAGCCTTCGTGCGCCTGCACGAAGACGGCCTGATCTACCGCGGCAAGCGTCTGGTCAACTGGGACACCAAGCTGCACACCGCGATCTCCGACCTCGAAGTGGAAAACCACGACGAAAAAGGCTCGCTGTGGAACCTGCGCTACCCGCTGGCCGACGGCGCCAAGACCGCTGAAGGCCTGGACTACCTGATCGTCGCCACCACTCGCCCGGAAACCATGCTCGGCGACTCCGCCGTGGCCGTTAACCCGGAAGACGAGCGTTACAAGGCGCTGATCGGCAAGTTCGTCGAACTGCCGCTGGTGGGTCGTCGCATCCCGATCATCGCCGACGACTACTGCGACCCTGAATTCGGCACCGGTTGCGTGAAGATCACCCCGGCCCACGACTTCAACGACTACGAAGTCGGCAAGCGTCACAACCTGCCGCTGCTGAACATCTTCGACAAGAATGCCGAAGTGCTGCCGGCCGCCCAGGTGTTCAACCTGGACGGCACGCTGAACGAAAGCATCGACGGCAAGATCCCGGCCGAATTCGCCGGTCTCAACCGTTTCCAGGCGCGCAAGGAAATCGTTGCCGCCTTCGACGCCGCCGGCCTGCTGGTCAGCGTCGACGACCATGCCCTGAAAGTGCCGAAAGGCGACCGCTCCGGCACCATCATCGAGCCGTGGCTGACCGACCAGTGGTACGTCTCCACCAAGCCCCTGGCCGAGCCGGCCATTGCCGCCGTGGAAGACGGCCGCATCGCCTTCGTGCCAAAACAGTACGAAAACATGTACTTCTCCTGGATGCGCGATATCCAGGACTGGTGCATCAGCCGCCAGCTGTGGTGGGGCCACCGCATCCCAGCCTGGTACGACGAGTCGGGCAAGGTCTATGTCGGCCGCGACGAAGCCGAAGTGCGCGCCAAGCACAACCTCGGGCCTGATGTCGCCCTGCAACAGGACAACGACGTCCTCGACACCTGGTTCAGTTCGGGCCTGTGGACCTTCTCCACCCTGGGCTGGCCGGAGCAGACCGAGTTCCTCAAGACCTTCCACCCGACCGACGTGCTGGTGACCGGTTTCGACATCATTTTCTTCTGGGTCGCCCGGATGATCATGCTCACCATGCACCTGGTGAAGAACGAAGACGGCACACCGCAGGTTCCGTTCAAGACCGTGTACGTACACGGCCTGGTACGCGACGGCCAGGGCCAGAAGATGTCCAAGTCCAAGGGCAACGTCCTGGACCCGCTGGACATCATCGACGGTATCGAGCTCGAAGCCCTGGTGCAGAAACGCACCACCGGCATGATGCAGCCACAACTGGCGAAGAAGATCGAGAAGCAGACCCGCCAGGAGTTCGCCGACGGTATCGCCAGCTACGGCACCGACGCCCTGCGCTTCACCTTCTGCTCGCTGGCGTCCACCGGCCGCGACATCAAGTTCGACATGGGCCGCGTCGAAGGCTATCGCAACTTCTGCAACAAGATCTGGAACGCCGCGCGCTACGTGCTGGACAAGGGCGAAGACTGCGGTCAGAACGGCGAAGCCTACGAGCTGTCGCTGGCCGATCGCTGGATCATCTCCCAGCTGCAACGCACCGAAGCCGAAGTGACCCGCCAGCTGGACCAGTTCCGCTTCGACCTGGCAGCCCAGGCGTTGTACGAGTTCATCTGGAACCAGTACTGCGACTGGTACCTGGAGCTGTCCAAGCCGGTACTGTGGGACGAAAACGCGCCGGTCGAGCGCCAGCGCGGCACCCGTCGCACCCTGGTGCGCGTGCTGGAAGTGGCGCTGCGCCTGGCCCACCCGTTCATGCCGTTCATCACCGAAGAAATCTGGCAGCGCCTGGCGCCGCTGGCCGGCATCCAGGGCAAGACCATCATGCTGCAACCCTGGCCGGTGGCCGTTGAAGCGCGCATCGACCAGGCCGCCGAAGACGACATCGAATGGCTCAAGGGCCTGATGCTCGGCACCCGTAACATCCGTGCCGAAATGAACATCGGCCCGGGCAAGCCACTGGCGTTGTTCCTGAAGAACGTCAGCGCCGAAGACCAGCGCCGCCTGAGCGAAAACGAGACCCTGCTGAAGAAGCTGGCCAAACTCGAATCGATCACCGTGCTGCAAGCCGGCGACGAAGCACCGCTGTCCGCCACCGCCCTGGTCGGCGAGATGGAAGTGCTGGTGCCGATGGCCGGCCTGATCGACAAGGGCGCCGAACTGGCGCGCCTGGACAAGGAAATCCAGCGCCTGCAAGGCGAAGTGCAGCGGGTCGGCGGCAAGCTGTCCAACGCCGCCTTCGTCGACAAGGCCCCGGCCGAAGTGATCGACAAGGAACGCGCCAAACTGGCCGAAGCCGAACAGGCTCTGGGCAAGCTGGCCGAGCAGCACGCACGGATCTCCAGCCTGTAACGGCGATTCGAGCGGTCATAAAAAGGGAGCCCTACAAGGGGCTCCCTTTTTTGTGCCCGACCGAAAAGCTTATGCCTCTGTAGGAGCGCAGCTTGCTGGCGATAAAGGATAACGCGGTGTGCCAGGGATAACGCCTCGCTCCTACAGAGGCCACGTCACCGAGGTAGATATGGGACAATGCCCGCCACTTTGAGCCATACCCGAACCGATTTCGCCCATGACCGCCCCCCGCCCTCCCAAAGCTCCGCGCAAAAAGCCTCAACCCGCTGCTCCGGCCAAGGCCGTCGCACCACGGGAAAAGGCCAGCCTGCACCCGCGCAATCGCCATCAAGGCCGCTATGACTTTCCACAGCTGATCAAGAGCACCCCGGAGCTGGGGGCTTTCGTGATCATCAATCCCTACGGCAAGGAGAGCATCGACTTCGCCAACCCGGCGGCGGTGCGGGTGTTCAACCGGGCATTGCTCAAGGAGTTCTACGGCATCGCCCATTGGGACATTCCAACCGACTTCCTCTGCCCTCCGGTACCCGGTCGCGCCGATTACGTGCACTTCCTAGCCGACCTGCTGGCCACGCATAACGAAGGTGTAATTCCCCGCGGCGCGGCAGTGCGGGTGCTGGACATCGGAGTCGGCGCCAACTGCATCTACCCGCTGATCGGCCACTCCGATTACCGCTGGCAGTTCCTCGGTTCCGACATCGACACCACCGCCCTCGCCGCCGCCAAGGCGATCGTCCAGGCCAACGGCCTGAACAAGGCCATCGGCCTGCGCCAGCAAGCCAACCGCAAGCAGATCCTGCTGGGGCTGCTGGAGAGCGACGAACGCTTCGACCTGACCCTGTGCAATCCGCCGTTCCATGCCTCTCTGGAGGAAGCCACGCGCGGCAGCCAGCGCAAATGGCGAGCCCTGGGCAAGGCCGATCCCAAGCGCAAGCTGCCGGTGCTGAACTTTGGCGGCCAGGCGGCGGAATTGTGGTGCGAAGGTGGCGAAGCGCGCTTCGTGACCCAACTGATCGGCGAAAGCGCCCAGGTGGCGCAACAGGTGTTGTGGTTCAGCACCCTGGTGTCGAAAGCCTCGAACCTGCCGGCGATTCAGGCCGCGCTGAAAAAGGCCGGGGCGCTGGAGAGCCAGGTGGTGGAGATGTCACAGGGGCAGAAACAGAGCCGCTTCGTCGCCTGGACCTTCAAGGACAAGGCACAGCAACAGGCCTGGCGCCAGGAGCGTTGGGTTCAGAAGGGATAGTACGAGGGGAAAAACGGTGATTTACCTTGCGTAAATCGTTGCGGCCTTAAAGCCTAAAAACCGTGCCCGGAAGTGTTCCGAGGCACGGTCTTACTGCAGTCTTACTTGTTGATCGAGTCGGTCAGGCCTTTAGCCACAACCAGCTTGATAACTTTCTTGGCAGCGATTTCGATGGCAGCGCCAGTCGATGGGTTACGGCCAGTACGGGCAGGACGCTCGGTCACTTTCAGTTTGCCGATACCTGGCAGAGTGATTTCGCCGCCATTTTCCAATTGATCAGCAACGATTTGGGCCAGTTGGTCCAGAGCGTTACGCGCGGTGGTTTTCGGCGCGTCGATAGCTTCAGCGATATCAGCGATCAGTTGGTCTTTAGTAATAGCCATTGTGGTGTTCCTTCCCTATCAAATTCATTTGGATTGCAGAGTGCAGTGTCAGCCATCGAGCCAGATCTTGTGGATCTGGCACCCCGGTCACAACCACGAAAGATCGGGGTTATAGATACCGAAATCAGGGTTTGGTTCGACCTGACAAATGCTGAATGCACGCTTAACGCCGAGACATCGCGTAAGACGGGGCAAAACTAGCACAGAGACGGGGAAATATCCGCCTCTACCTAGCCATTTGGTCAGCTTTATTGCTCTAAATCCGTAAAAAAATGCATAAGCTTGACCCAAGCCGCCTTCCACCCCCTTCAAACAGCGCCAAAACCAGCGGGTGCGGTACACTGGGCACTTTTTCGGGGAGCTACGCCCTCTCCCGCCAACCAGCCGAGAAGCCCATGCCGATCCGCCATTGCATCGTCCACCTGATCGACAAAAAACCCGACGGCACACCCGCAGTCCTGCACGCCCGCGATTCCGAACTGGCTGAATCCGCGGCCATCGAGAACATGCTCGCCGATCTCAACGAAAGCTATAACGCCAAACAGGGCAAAGCCTGGGGCCTGTTCCATCCGGAGTCCGGCGCGTTTCCCTTCAGCGGCTGGCTGAAGGAATACCTCGATGGCGGCCAGGACTTCACCGCCTTCAGCCGCGTCGCGGTCGAGCACCTGCAAAAGCTGATGGAAGAATCCAACCTGTCGGTCGGCGGCCACGTGCTGTTCGCCCACTACCAGCAAGGCATGACCGACTACCTGGCCATCGCCCTGCTGCACCACAGCGAAGGCGTGGCGGTGACCGACGAGCTGGACGTGACCCCATCCCGCCACCTGGACCTGGGCCAGCTGCACCTGGCCGCGCGGATCAACGTCTCCGAGTGGCAGAACAACAAGCAGTCGAAACAGTACATCTCGTTCATCAAGGGCAAGAACGGCAAGAAAGTCTCGGAGTACTTCCGCGACTTCATCGGCTGCCAGGAAGGCGTCGACGGCCCGGGCGAGACCCGTACCCTGCTCAAGGCGTTCAGCGACTTCGTCGAAAGCGAAGACCTGCCGGAAGACTCCGCCCGGGAAAAGACCAAGGCCCTGGTGGACTACGCCAGCAGCCAGGCCAAGCTCGGCGAACCCGTGGGCCTGGAAGAGCTCTCGGAGCTGATCGACGAGGACCGCCCCAAGGCGTTCTACGATCACATCCGCAACAAGGACTACGGCCTGTCGCCGGAGATCCCGGCGGACAAGCGCACCCTCAATCAGTTCCGCCGCTTCACCGGCCGTGCCGAAGGCCTGTCCATCAGCTTCGAGGCGCACCTGCTGGGCTCGAAGATCGAGTATGACGAAGAAGCCGGGACCCTGATCATCAAGGGCCTGCCGACCCAACTGACCGATCAGCTCAAGCGCCGCAACTGATGCTGCAGGGCGTGCTGAAGAAATTCCTGCTGATCCTGCTGGTGGTCGTGGCGTACCAGAATTGGGGCAAGATCGAGCGCCTGTTCAACCCCTCGCAGGCCGCCTCGGAGCAGGTCCGGGCCAATGCCCGGGTGGTGCTCTACGCCACCGACTGGTGCGGCTACTGCAAGGCCACCCGGCGCTTTCTCGATCAGAAGGGCATTGCCTTTCGCGAGTTCGATATCGAGAAAGATGCCGAGGCGCGCAAGGCCTATGAAGCCCTGGGCGGACGAGGGATTCCGATCCTCGATGTGAATGGCACGCTGATCCGAACCTACGACCCGGACCAGATCATGGCGGCGTTGCAGCGCTAAAACCTTTATCACGAGCCAGCTCACTTCTACAGCGAGCTGGCCCGCGATAAATTCTCAGCCTTACAGCGCCTCGATGCGGAACCCGAAACGCGGGAAGTGCACATGCACCAACCCACCGCGCGGGTCTTCGCGACGCAGGATCAACTCCTCGCGCCCGGCGAACAGCAACTCCCCCTCCACCGGATCGACGCCATAGTCGGTCGCCGCAATCCGCACCTGCTGGCCAGACTGGAAACCGTTCGGATCGATGAAGACTTCATCCGGCAAGGTTGCCGGAGTAGCCCTGCGCGCCGCTTCGAGCGCCTCCTCGGAGGTCATGGCACTCGAAGCGCCATGGCCGAAACCGAGCACCCGGGCCAGCCATGCCGCCACCGCCGGATAGGCGTCCACCAGCGGCACGGTCACCGGCGTGCCCTTGAGGAACCACAGGGGGTGGGCCATGGCGAAGTCGGCGATCGACGGATCGCCGAACAGGAAGTCGCCCTCCTCGCGCTGCAACTGCTGCTCCAGGCGCGCCATGAGCGTCGGCCATTGATGCTTGGCCAACTCCAGCGGCACCCGGGTGGAACTGCCGCCGCTGAACAGCCCGGCGCGGTCGGCCATGAAGGCCTTGACCGCTTCCGGCGGCAGATGGCCGAAACGCACGGCCGCCGACTCAGGCTGGAACACCAGGCTCACCGCATGCTGGAACACCACCGAGTCGGCCCAGGCCGCGAAGGTCGCGCTGACCATTTCCCGGCCTTCGGGAAACAGTGCCGGCGAGGCCTTTTCCTGCTCCAGCCGCCGGGCGATCAGCGCCGTGTCGCAATAGATGTCGGCGCCGACCTGCAACACCGGGGTCTTGCGGTAACCACCGGTGAGCGCGGTGAGATCGGGTTTGGGCATCACCGGCGAGATCTTCACTGAGCGCCAGGACAAGCCCTTGAAGCCGAGCAACAGCCGGGCTTTTTCCGCGAAAGGAGAGGTCGGGTAATGATGCAGAATCAACTCTGACATGCTGGGGTTCCACCGGATAAGTAGGAAGAATCAGCTTAGCGCGCAAACTCCTGACAGCCCACCGATCTGCCTGATGGCAACCTATCAGTCCGCTTGATAAGCCACGACGGCCGAGGCCACCAGGCATTCCTTGGCGCTTTTCCGGAGTTTCTTGATCAGCCGTTCCTGGCGCAGGGCTTCGCTCTTGTCGCGGCAGGCTTCGGTGTAGACCAGCGCGACGGCGGGGCTGGAGAGGAAGAAGCGTGCGCCCTTGCCGCTCTGGTGCTTGGCGAAACGCTTGACCGGGTCGTCGCTGATGCCGCAGTACAAGGCGCCGTTGGCGGCGCGCACCAGGTAGACAAACCAGGGTTTGCTCACCACGGGTACAGGCTCGGAGTCGCTGACGGGGGATTGGCTGGGGCGGGTCACGGTGATCGCGGCTTGTGGATAACAAGCCGCGATCTTACCAGAGGCAACGATTCAGCGGCCGGCCTGGAAGGCTTTCAGGCCTTTGCGGGCCTGGGCGCGCACGGCGTTTTTCAGCAGCGGGGTCCAGCCGAGGATCAGGCCCTTGGCACCCAGGGCCTGGCGGGCCCAGCGCCACATATTGAAATGATCGTGGTGCTCGCAGATCTTGCCATCACGGAACACGAAACGCGCCTGGATATCGTTGACCACGGTATTGCCGGTCTGGCTGAACAGGTAAGTCGCCACCCAGTGGGCTTCGCCGCTGCGCTCGTCGGCGCGGACCTTGTCGAAGGTCAGGGAGAAGTCCTTGGCCCGGGTGGTGAGCATGCGCCACATGTCGCCGGCATCGCGGCCGCGCAGTTCGCCGAACGCCGGATCACTGAACAGCACATCCTCGGTGTAGCAGGCGGCCATGGCCTCGGCATCCAGGCGCTGGAAGGCGCTATAGAACTCAGTGATCAAGGCGCGGTGGGCGTCACTCATGAAACAGGCTCCGACTCAGGGAAAGATGCCTGCACGATAGTCTGCAAACCCGGGAAACACTATCGGCATTCGCCGCGCAAATACCGACAGTGGGACGGATCAGATTTTTTCGCTTTCGACCTGCACATAGAGCGAACGCCCGGCGCCCAGGCCGGCGACTATGGCCCCCAGGCCGATCACCGCGAAAATCCAGCCCAGGGCGGTCCAGCCACCGGTCCAGTCATGCACCAGGCCGACCGCGAACGGGCCCATGGAGGCCAGGGTGTAGCCGATGCCCTGGGCCATGCTCGACAGGTTGGCGGCCACATGGGCGTCCTTCGAACGCAGGACGATCAGGGTCAGCGCCAGGCTGAAGGTGCCGCCCTGTCCCACGCCCAGCAGGATCGCCCAGCCCCACAGGCCGTCGATCGGGGCATACAGGCAGCCGAACAGGCCGCCCAGGGTGAGCAGCATCACCACCACGATCGCCAGGCGCTGGTCCTTGCCTCGCGTCGCCAGCCAGGGTGCGGCCAGCGAGCTGGCGAGCTGGACGATCACCGAGCCGGACAGCACCAGCCCGGCCTGGGTCGGGCTCAGGCCACGGCCGATCAGGATCGATGGCAGCCAACCGAACACGATGTAGGCCAGCGAGGATTGCAAACCCATGTACAGCGTCACTTGCCAGGCCAGCGGGTCGCGCAGCAAACCACGCACCCGATAGGCCACATGGTGCGCGCCCTGCCGCTTGCCGACCTGGGGCAGCCAGAACAGCGCCGCCGCCAGCGCCGGCAACGCCCAGAAGCCGAGGCCCAGCGCCCAGCTGCTATCGAAGTGCTGGCTCAAGGGCACGGTCGCCCCCGCGGCCATTGCCGCGCCCAGGCACAGGGCCATGGTGTAGACCCCGGTCATGGTGCCCGCGTGTTTGGCGAAGTCGCGCTTGACGATGCCCGGCAGCAACACCCCGATCACGCCGATGCTGGCGCCACCGAGGATGCTGCCGGCGAACAGCCCGACATCCCCCAGGGAACTGCGCAGGATAATCCCGCACGCCAGTGTCATCAGGATGCCGAGCACCACCCGCTCGGCACCGAAGCGCCGCGCCAGCACTGGAGCCAAGGGCGCGAACAGCCCCAGGCAGAGCACCGGCAAGGTGGTCAGCAGACCGGCCTGGGCCGCCGACAACCCGAGGCTGCGCGACACCTCGCTGAGCAGCGGCGCCATGCTCGACAGCGCCGGGCGCAGGTTCAGCGCCACCAGGATCAGCCCCAGCAGCAACAACCACGGGCGGCGTGGGGCCGGGTGGCTCTGCTGGACCTCGGCATCGTCGGCTTCGGCGTCGATCAGCAGCTCTTCGAGCTCAGCCTCGCGCCGAGGGACAGCAATAGGTGGCGGGTTATTGGCCTGGTGGCTGGACATGGTGCTCTCGGTCTCAAGGTTCATTGATCAGTTGCCGGGAAATGGCCTTGGCCCGCTCCGGGTCGCGCTGTTCGACGGCATCCAGCAGGTCGATGTGCAGATCGAACACGGCCTGGCGCCGGGGATGGATACTCAGGGTCTGGCGCAGTTGCGCGCCGACCACGCTGGAGAAATAGCGGTACAGCTCGCTGAGGGTGGGGTTATGCGCGGCGTCCACCAGGCGTCCGTGAAACACCAGGTCGCAGGCGATATAGCTCTCCAGATCACCGTGATAGTGATCGCCGCTGAGGGCCAGGGCTTCGCGCAACGCCAGCAGGTCCTGGTCGGTACGCCGCAGAGCCGCCAGGCCGATGGCCTCCGTCTCGATGATCTGCCGGGTTTCGCGCGCCTGCTCCAGGGAGCACTGGGACAGGGCCTTGAGGGTGTCCAGCGGATCGACCACCGCGCGCAGGTAGCTGCCGTCGCCCTGGCGAATCTCCACCAGGCCGGAAAACGCCAGGACCCGCATGGCCTCCCGCACGGTATTGCGGCTGATGCCCAACTCCGCCGCCAGCTCCGGCTCGGTCGGCAGGCGCTGGCCGATGCCCCATGCACCGTCATTGATGCGCTGGCGCAACTGTTCCAGGGCCTGATCGACCAGGGAGCGTTTAATCAAAGGAGAAATTTCTGTCATGTGCTGTCGCCTTTTCATCCAATCATCGGATGAATTTTTTTGGCATATTAGTCAGCTTCGCGTGGGTGAACAACAAAGCCGATGCACGCAGGTAGCAAGCGGAAAGGAAATCCGATTGCCAGAAAAACCCTTTAAGGGTAATTTATCTCGACTCCAGGTGTCTTATGGAAAAGCACACACCTCATTACGACCTGTCGGTGATCAAGGCTGATGTCGCCCGGCTAGGGGCAGCCGCCTTTACCCGAACCGCCCTGGTCAGCGGCCGGCACCTCGGCCTGACTTGCCGGGACATGCAGCAGGTAATTGCCGGGCTGCAGGGGAAAATGCTCTACAAGTCGATGACCAGCTATCTCGATCATCGAATCTGGCAGGACGTGTATTACACCCACATCGATTCCGTGGAGCTGTACATCAAAGTCACTTACCGCCCCGGCGGCGGTCCCCCAGTGATCTCCTTCAAGGAGAAACACCCATGAAACAAAGACAATGCGTCAGTTGCGGTGCCCCGGCCGGCATGCAGCCGTTCAACAATCGTAGCGAGCTGATCGATTACAAGCACCTGCTGCGGCAGGTCGACGGCCTGGATGGCTGGGAGTGCCAGGCCTGTGGGGAAATCGAATTCGACGCGACCAGCGCCGAACGTTACGCCAACGCCGGCGATCAGTTGCTGGAGGACTGCCGGCAGTTCATGGCCAGCGAGATGAAACGCATCCGCCGCAAGCTGCACCTTTCGCAGAAAGATGCGGTGAGGCTGCTCTCCGGCGGCGGGCATAACGCCTTCTCCCGCTACGAACGCGGCGAGGTCGCCCCGCCCCAGCCGCTGTTCATGCTGATGCGCCTGCTCGATCGTCATCCCGAACTGATGGCCGAGGTGCATGCCCTCAGCGCGCAGCAGGCCCCACCGGCGACCGACAACGAGCCGCAGCAGCCGCGCCTCGCGACTTCATGAACGCCGGGCAAAAATAAACCCGGCGCCAGGCCGGGTTCATTTTCCAAGCCAATGCCTGGATCAGTGCAGGATCTGGCTCAGGAACAGCTTGGTCCGCTCGTTCTGCGGGTTGTCGAAGAAGTCGTTAGGCGCCGCCTGCTCGACGATTTCGCCCTTGTCCATGAAGATCACCCGGTTGGCCACGGTACGGGCGAAGCCCATTTCGTGGGTCACGCAGAGCATGGTCATGCCGTCTTCGGCCAGGCCGATCATGGTGTCCAGCACCTCTTTCACCATCTCCGGGTCGAGGGCCGACGTCGGTTCGTCGAACAGCATGATCTTCGGCTTCATGCACAGCGCCCGGGCAATCGCCACACGCTGCTGCTGACCGCCGGAGAGCTGGCCCGGGTACTTGTTCGCCTGCTCCGGAATGCGCACGCGCTCCAGGTAATGCATGGCGATTTCCTCGGCCTTGCGCTTGGGCATCTTGCGTACCCACATCGGCGCCAGGGTGCAGTTCTGCAGAATGGTCAGGTGCGGGAACAGGTTGAAGTGCTGGAACACCATGCCGACTTCACGACGGATCGCCTCGATCTGCTTGAGGTCGTTGGTCAGCTCCACGCCATCGACCACGATGCGGCCCTGCTGGTGTTCTTCCAGGCGGTTCAGGCAGCGGATGGTGGTGGACTTGCCCGAGCCCGAAGGCCCGCACAGGACGATACGCTCGCCCTGCTTGACGTTGAGGTTGATGTCCTTGAGCACGTGGAACTGGCCGTACCACTTGTTCACGCCCTGCATCTGAATAATGCCTTCAGGGCCCACAGGCTTTTTGATCGCTTCACTCATGGAGATACTCCTAACGCTTGTGGCCTGTGTCCAACTTACGCTCCAGATGCATGGAGTAGCGGGACATACCAAAACAGAAAATCCAGAACACCAGGGCCGCGAAGACATAACCTTCGGTGGCCATACCCAGCCATTTCGGGTCGGCGGCGGCTTGTTTCACGCTGTTGAGCAGGTCGAACAGGCCGATGATGATCACCAGGCTGGTGTCCTTGAACAGGGCGATGAAGGTGTTGACGATGCCGGGAATCACTAGCTTCAAGGCTTGCGGCAAGATCACCAGGCCCATGCTGCGCCAGTAGCCCAGGCCCATGGCCGCGGCCGCTTCGTACTGCCCCTTGGGAATCGCTTGCAGGCCGCCGCGCACCACTTCGGCGATGTAGGCCGACTGGAACAGGATCACCCCGATCAGCGCCCGCAGCAGCTTGTCGAAGTTCATGCCTTCGGGCAGGAACAACGGCAGCATCACCGAAGACATGAACAGCACGGTGATCAGCGGCACGCCGCGCCAGAACTCGATGAAGGTCACGCAGACCACACGAATCGCCGGCATGTTCGAGCGTCGTCCCAATGCCAGCACGATGCCCAGCGGCAAGGCGCCGACGATGCCGACAGTGGCGATCACCAGGGTCAGCATCAGGCCGCCCCATTGACTGGTCGCCACGTTGCTCAGGCCGAAATAGCCACCGTGCAGCAGGCTGTAGGCCATGATCGGGTACAGCACCAGGAAGCTCAGGCCATAGATGGCCTTGTGCGGAACCCGGGCGATGAACAAGGGCGCCACGCCGATCACTGCCAGCCACACGGTCAGGTCCACGCGCCAGCGCAGGTCCACCGGGTAGTAGCCGTACATGAACTGGCCGAAGCGCTGCTGGATGAACACCCAGCAGGCGCCTTCCTTGGTGCAGTCGGCACGGGTGGTGCCCACCCAGTTGGCGTCGAAAATCGCCCAGCTGAGGATCGGCGGCACCACCAGGTAGATCAGGTAGAAGGCAAACAGGGTCAGCAGGGTGTTGATCCAGCTGGAGAACATGTGTTCCCGCATCCACGCCACTATCCCGATGCTGCTGTGAGGGGGTGGCATGTCGGGTTTGAAAGTATGAGTGCTCATGCGCGTTTCCTCACCGCTCGATCAGCGCAATGCGCTTGTTGTACCAGTTCATCAGCAGGGAAATGCTGATACTGATCGCCAGGTACACGCTCATGGTGATGGCAATGACTTCGATGGCCTGGCCGGTCTGGTTGAGCACGGTACCGGCGAACAGCGAAACCATTTCCGGGTAACCGATACCGGCCGCCAGGGACGAGTTCTTCGCCAGGTTCAGGTATTGGCTGGTCAGCGGCGGAATGATCACTCGCAAGGCTTGCGGGATGATCACCTTGCGCAGGGTCGGACCGTTGCGCAGGCCGAGGGAACGGGCCGCCTCGGTCTGGCCATGGCTCACCGACTTGATCCCCGAACGCACGATCTCGGCGATGAACGCCGCGGTGTAGACGGTCAGGGCCAGGGTCAGGGCCAGCAGTTCCGGGATCAGCACCCAGCCACCGACGAAGTTGAAGCCCTTGAGCTCCGGCATTTCCCAATGCAGCGGGGCGCCGAAAATCAGCGTGCACAGCGCCGGGATCACCAGGAACAGCGCCAGGCCGACCCAGAACTTGTGGAACGGCACGCCGGTGTCTTCGAAGCGCTTGTTGGCCCAGCGGCACATCAGCACGATGGCGACAATCGCCACCACTAGGCTGATCACGAACGCCCAGAAGCCGTCGGCCACCAGGGCCGCCGGCATGTTCAGGCCACGGCTGCTGACGAAGAAGGTGTCACCGAAGTTGTGGCTGTTGCGCGGCCCCGGCATGGTCAGGAACACCGCGAAATACCAGAACAGGATCTGCAGCAGCGGCGGAATGTTGCGGAACACTTCCACATACACGGTCGCCAGTTTGCTGATGATCCAGTTCTGCGACAGGCGCGCCACACCGATGATGAAACCGAGGATGGTCGCCAGGATCACGCCGATGAAGGTTACCAGCAGGGTGTTGAGCAGGCCGATCACGAACACCCGGGCATAGCTGTCCGCTTCGGTGTAGGAGATCAGGTGCTGAGCGATGCCGAAGCCGGCGCTGCGCTCGAGGAAGTCGAAACCGGAAGTAATCCCCCGGTGCGCAAGGTTGGTTTGAGTGTTGTTGAACAGGAACCAGCCCAGCGAGATCACCGCGACAATCGTGACGATCTGGAATAACCACGCACGCACTCGTGGATCGCTGAGACTGAGCCTCTGCTTTGGTGCGCCGATTGAATTTTGCATGAAGTGCCCCAGGAATAATGGAACAGAACATCACCCGGTGGTTGGCCCACCGGGTGATAGAACCATCAGCGCACAGGTGGTGCGTATTGAATGCCGCCGTTGTTCCACAGCGCATTCAGGCCGCGGTCGATGGCCAGTGGAGTGCTCTTGCCGAGGTTCTTCTCGAACACTTCACCGTAGTTGCCGACTTGCTTGACGATCTGTACTACCCAGTCCTTGCGCAGTTTCAGGTCCTTGCCGTATTCACCGTCGGCGCCCAGCAGACGAGCGACGTCCGGGTTCTTGGTGGACTTGGCTTCGGCCTCGACGTTTTTCGAGGTGATGCCGGCCTCTTCGGCATTGAGCATGGCGAACAGGGTCCACTTGACGATGCTGAACCACTCTTCGTCGCCTTTACGCACCACCGGGCCCAGGGGCTCCTTGGAGATGGTTTCCGGCAGCACGACGTAGTCGGTCGGGGTTGCCAGCTTGCTGCGCTGTGCGTAGAGCTGGGACTTGTCGGAGGTCAGCACGTCGCAACGGCCGGATTCCAGCGACTTGGCGCTTTCATCGGAGGTGTCGAAGGTGATCGGGGTGTATTTCAGGCCGTTGCCACGGAAGTAGTCGGACACGTTCAGCTCGGTGGTGGTACCGGCCTGAATGCAGATGGTCGCGCCGTCCAGTTCCTTGGCGCTCTTCACGCCCAGCTTGTTGTTCACCAAAAAGCCGATGCCGTCGTAGTAGGTCACGCCGGCGAACACCAGGCCCATGCCCGAATCGCGGGAGCTGGTCCAGGTGGTGTTGCGCGACAGTACGTCGATCTCGCCCGATTGCAGCGCGGTGAAACGCTCCTTGGCATTCAACTGGCTGAATTTCACTTTGGTCGCGTCGCCGAATACCGCGGCGGCCACGGCGCGGCAGACATCGGCGTCGATGCCGAGGATCTTGCCGGTGGCGTCCGGTACCGAGAAGCCCGGCAGACCGTCGCTCACACCGCACTGCACGAAGCCTTTCTTCTGCACGGCATCCAGGGTCGCACCCGCCTGTGCGAAGCCGCTCATGCCCAGTACCGCGGCGGCCGTGACGACAGCCAGGGTGGATTTCAACATCTTCATTCAAACCTCCAGTTTTGCTCTTGTTGTGTCGGAGCTTGAGTCCTGCCGCACCCTTATGAGGCGCTGTTGACCCGTGTTGGCTTTTTATGGGGTCAAGCGGCGTAGGACTTTAGCTATGAGTCTAGTAGGAGAAAATCCATTTAAGAGAAAAACCCATACTCACCAAGCGACCGAACGGGCTGTAGCCCTTGCATGTTCGCGAAGCCCGTAGCGGCCACTGGCGAACGTCCATCATCGGATCTTTGCTATCCCACACCCGCCAGTAGCCTGATAGTGTTACCGGCAGGGTGAACGCAATCACTTCACGCAACGGCTATAGCAAAGCCCGTACCAGAGTGCCGGCTAAAGCGGTTCCGGCAGGGGTCAAGAGCAAAACTTGCAGCCTTGCGACATCTTCTTCACTGATCAACCGACCGCGCACCTCGATCACGCACCGCTTGGGCGCGTGCGCACATATTTGGAGCAACCATGACCGAGCCCTTGATTCTTCAGCCCAGCAAGCCCGTCGACGCCTGTGTGATCTGGCTTCATGGCCTGGGCGCCGACCGCTACGACTTCCTGCCGGTGGCCGAAGCACTGCAGGAAAGCCTGCTGACCACCCGCTTCGTCCTGCCCCAGGCACCGACCCGCGCCGTGACCATCAATGGCGGTTATGCCATGCCCAGTTGGTACGACATTCTGGCCATGAGCCCGGCGCGCGCGATCAACCGCGAACAGCTGGAGGAGTCGGCAAAACGCCTGAGCGACCTGATCGAAGAACAGCGCGCCAGCGGAATAGACCCTTCGCGGATTTTCCTCGCCGGTTTTTCCCAGGGTGGCGCGGTCGTCCTGCACACCGCCTTCCTTAAATGGCAGGGTCCGCTGGGTGGCGTACTTGCCCTCTCCACCTATGCCCCGACCTTCAGCGATGAACTCGAACTCTCGGCCAGCCAGCAGCGGATTCCGACCTTGTGCCTGCACGGCCAGTACGACGAAGTGGTGCAGAACTCCATGGGCCGCACTGCCTACGAGTACCTGAAACACCATGGTGTCACCGCGACATGGCATGAATACCCAATGGGGCACGAAGTGTTACCCGAAGAAATTCGCGATATCGGCGCCTGGCTCGGCGAGCGTTTGCGCTGAATCGATAAGTTCGGTAGCCCGTTGAGCAATCCACTACGCCGCGCCCGATTCTTGCATTACACTGCCCGGCGTACATTCCTTAACCAATTGATGAGATGACCGTGCTCAAAGCACTCAAGAAAATCTTCGGTAAAAGCGAGGCTGAGCAGCTCGCGCCAGGCTCCAGCCCATCTTCCTCCAGCCCCAGCAGCCGTACCGACGGCCATCAGCCGGAACGGACCGCGCCTGCCCCCGTGGCCAAGCAAGAGCCGGTGACCCCAGCCGCCCCGACGGCCCAGACCCCGCCGCGCAGCGACAAGCCCAAGGCCGAACAGCCGCGCCGCCCACGTGCACCGAAACCACCGGTGAGCACCTGGAAACTGGAAGACTTCGTCGTCGAACCGCAGGAAGGCAAGACCCGCTTCCACGACTTCAAACTCGCGCCGGAACTGATGCACGCGATCCACGACCTGGGTTTCCCCTACTGCACGCCGATCCAGGCGCAGGTACTGGGTTTCACCCTGGCCGGCAAAGACGCCATCGGCCGCGCCCAGACCGGTACCGGCAAGACCGCCGCGTTCCTGATCTCGATCATCACCCAGCTGCTGCAGACCCCGCCGCCGAAAGAGCGCTACATGGGCGAGCCGCGGGCGCTGATCATCGCGCCGACCCGCGAACTGGTGGTGCAGATCGCCAAGGATGCGGCCAGCCTGACCAAATACACCGGCCTCAATGTGATGACCTTTGTCGGCGGCATGGACTTCGACAAACAGCTCAAGCACCTCGAAGCCCGCCATTGCGACATCCTGGTCGCCACCCCGGGCCGCCTGCTGGACTTCAACCAGCGCGGCGACGTGCACCTGGACATGGTCGAAGTGATGGTGCTGGACGAAGCCGACCGCATGCTCGACATGGGCTTCATCCCCCAGGTACGCCAGATCATTCGCCAGACCCCGCCGAAAAGCGAACGCCAGACCCTGCTGTTCTCCGCCACCTTCACCGACGACGTGATGAACCTGGCCAAGCAGTGGACCACCGACCCGGCCATCGTCGAGATCGAAGCCGAGAACGTGGCCAACGCCAATGTCGAACAGCACATCTACGCGGTGGCCGGCGCCGACAAGTACAAACTGCTGTACAACCTGGTCAACGACAACGGCTGGGAACGGGTCATGGTCTTCGCCAACCGCAAGGATGAAGTACGGCGCATCGAAGAACGCCTGGTACGCGACGGCGTGAACGCCGCCCAGTTGTCCGGCGACGTGCCTCAGCACAAGCGCATCAAGACCCTGGAAGGCTTCCGCGAAGGCAAGATCCGCGTGCTGGTGGCCACCGATGTCGCCGGTCGCGGCATCCACATCGACGGCATCAGCCACGTGATCAACTTCACCCTGCCGGAAGTGCCGGACGACTACGTCCACCGTATCGGCCGTACCGGCCGGGCTGGCGCCGACGGAGTGTCCATCAGCTTCGCCGGCGAGGACGACTCCTATCAGTTGCCGTCGATCGAGGCGCTGCTGGGCCGCAAGATCAGCTGCGAAATGCCGCCGACCGAGCTGCTGCGCCCTGTGGAGCGCAAGAACGCCCGAAAGCCTGATCGCGAGTGAAGGATGGGGGTTCCAATGGAACCTTCCGAACGAAAAACGCAGCCCGACCACAGGCTGCGTTTTTTTTCGCCTGGATATTGCCCGCAAGAACTAAAAGTCCATAATGGACAAATTAGTTTATCTCTTGGGAGCACCCGCATGTCCAGCACGCCTTCCGTGATTACCCAGCCTCAAGCTCGCCAGTTGCTGGCGCAGGTAGACGTCCCGCAGATCCTGCGCAAGCTGTTCCACGACCTGGCCGCCGGGCTTGCCGTGCAGCCGGCGCAGCAACTGGTGGAGTTTCCCCAGGGCGCCGGAGACTTCATCAACTACCTGGGCGTGCTGGCCGAAGACCGGGTCTACGGGGTCAAGACCTCGCCCTATATCGTCCGCGCCGAAGGCCCGCTGGTCACCGCCTGGACCCTGCTGATGTCGATGGACAGCGGCCAGCCGCTGCTGCTCTGTGACGCTGGCGAACTGACCACCGCGCGCACCGCGGCCACCACCGCCGTGGCCGTCGATGCCCTGGCGCCGGCCTCTGCCCAGCACCTGGCGATCATCGGCAGCGGCCCCGTGGCCCAGGCGCACCTGCATTACGTGAAAGCCCTGCGCGAGTGGCAGTCCATCCGCCTGTACTCCCCTGGCCTGGCCGGCAAATCCGCCGAGGACATCGCGCGCCTGAAGGCCCTCGACCCACGCCTGCAGATCGTCAGCCAGCTCGATGATGCCCTGCAGGACGCCGACGTCATCATGCTCTGCACCTCCTCCGCCGCCCCGGTGATCGACCCGCGAACCTTGCACAAGCCGGCGCTGATCACCTCCATCAGCACCAACGCACCACGGGCCCATGAAGTGCCGCCCACCGCGCTGAAGGACATGCAGGTGTATTGCGACTATCGTCAGACCACCCCCGGCTCGGCCGGCGAGATGCTGATCGCCGGCGAACGGCATGGCTGGGACAAGGCCGAGATTCTCGGCGACCTGCCCGAACTGCTCAGCGACCTGGCCCAACGACCGGAGCCGGGGCGCCACGTGTTCTTCCGCTCCATCGGCCTGGGCCTGGAAGACATTGCCCTGGCCAATGCGCTGTACCGCTTGCAGTGCACTCACTCAATACCAATGGAACATCTGTAGCAGCGAAGCTTGCTCGCGATAGACAGCCTCGAGCGAACCACCGTGACAGGCTCAAGATCGATCGCGGGCAAGCCTCGCTCCTGCAGAAGCGCGTTATCCCCTTTTTACGGAGGCTCGAATGACCCAGGCAGACTTCATCATCATCGGCGGCGGCATCGCCGGGGCATCCACCGGCTACTGGCTGTCGCGCCATGGCCGGGTGCTGGTGCTGGAACGCGAATCGCACCCGGCCTACCACTCCACCGGGCGCTCCGCGGCGCTCTATACCGCAGCCTATGGCACGCCCCAGGTGCGCGCCCTGACCCTGGCCAGCCGGGACTTTTTCGATGCCCCGCCGGAAGGTTTCTGCGAACACCCGCTGCTGAGCCCACGCGGCGAAATGACCGTGGACTTCACCGGCGACCCCGCCGAGCTGAACAACCAGTACCTGAGCGCCAAGGCCACGGTGCCGGAGATGCAACTGCTGAGCGCCGACGAAGCCTGCGCGCGCCTGCCGATCCTGCGCCGCGAGAAAGTCCACGGCGCCCTCTACGACCCGAGTGCCAGCGACATCGACACCGACGCCCTGCACCAGGGTTACCTGCGCGGTATCCGGCGCAACCAGGGCGAGGTGCGTACCGACTGTGAGGTGCTGGGGCTGAGCCGCGACGAGCAGGGCCAATGGCAAGTACGGACCGCCGGCCAAACCTTCAGCGCGCCGATCCTGATCAACGCCGCCGGGGCCTGGGCCGACCAGGTCGGCGTCATGGCCGGCGCCCGGCCCCTGGGTCTGCAGCCGAAACGCCGCGCGGCCTTTATCTTCGCCGGGCCCGAAGGTGTCGATATCCATCACTGGCCGATGCTGGTGAGCCTGGACGAATCCTTCTACATGAAGCCCGACGCCGGCATGTTCCTCGGCTCGCCGGCCAACGCCGACCCGGTAGAGCCCCATGACGTACAGCCGGAAGAGCTGGACATCGCCATGGGCATCTACCAGATCGAAGAAGCCACCACCCTGAGCATTCGCCGCCCGACCCGTACCTGGGCCGGCCTGCGCAGCTTCGTCAGCGATGGCGACCTGCTGGCCGGCTTCGACACAAAGGTACCGGGCCTGTTCTGGGTCGCCGCACAGGGCGGCTACGGCATCCAGACCTCGCCGGCCATGGGCCAGGCCAGCGCGGCCCTGGTGCGTGGCGAAGCCTTGCCCGAGCAACTGGCACGCTTTGGCCTGGACGCCGCCATGCTCTCTCCTGCCCGCCTCGGCTGACCCGTTCAGGTGACGCGCCCCAACGATTGCGGCACACTCGCAGCGCCCTGCCTTGCAGGGCGCTGACACCGCCTGGAGAACCACCCATGACCTCACCCGCGCAGGACCCTGCCCTGGACAACTTCCGGGCGATCGCCGACGCCATCGCCACGCTGTTCTTCCCCCATGCCGAGGTGGTGCTCCACGACCTGCGCACGCAGAAGATCGACTACATCGCCAACAACATCTCCAAGCGCGAGGTGGGCGACGATGCGGCCCTGGACGACATGCTCGGCGAGGACAGCAACGAGCGGAATATCGGCCCCTATGAAAAGCTCAACTGGGACGGCCAGAAGATCCGCAGCCTCAGCAGCGTGCTGCGCGACAGCAACGGTCAGCCGCTGGCGGTGCTGTGCATCAACCTGAATATTTCGCTGTTCGAGAATGCCAAGGCAGCGCTGGACCTGTTCCTCTCGCCGAGCAAACTGATCCCGCAACCGGACTCGCTGTTTCGCGATGACTGGCAGGAGCGTATCAACACCTTCCTGCACAACTGGCTGCGCGAACGGCAGCTGGGCCTGAACCTGCTGACCCGCGAACACAAGCGCGAACTGGTGCTGGCGCTGCACGCCGAAGGCGCGTTCAAGGGTAAAAGCGCTGCCAACTATGTGGCCAACGTGCTGAACATGGGGCGGGCGACGGTGTACAAGCACCTGAAGGAATTGAAGGGCTGACCGCCCCCTGAAAAGCATCGCGGGCAAGTCGGATCGCCGCCCGCTCGCTCCGACAAAACGGTAGGAGCGAGGCTTGCCCGCGATGGCGTCCTCACGGACGCCACACGGCATCAGTCGCCGTAGATGTCGGACTTGAAGTACTTCTCGGAAATCTTCTGATATTCACCACTGGCGCGAATGCCATCGATGGCGGCATTCAACTGGCTGACCAGCTCGGCATTGCCCTTGCGCACCGCAATCCCCGCACCCTCACCCACGTATTTCGGGTCCTTCAGCTCCGGCCCGACAAACGCATAGCCCTTGCCGCGCGGCATCGACAGAAAGTCATTCAACGGAATGGTGTCGGCGAAAATCGCATCGAGGCGCCCGGCCGCCAGGTCCATGTAGATCTCTTCGTTGTTGCTGTAGCGCTTGACGTTGATGCCCTTGGGCTCGAACACCTCGGTGGCGTAGCGGTCGGTGGTGGTCGCCCGTTGCACACCGACATTCTTGCCCTTGAGGCTGACGTACTGGTCATCGACCGTCGCACCTTCCTTCATCACCAGGCGCGAAGAAGTGAAGTAGTACTTGTGGGTGAAGTCGACCGACTTCTTGCGGTCTTCGTTGATGGTCATCGACGACAGCGCCATGTCGATCTTCTTCACTTTCAACGAAGGAATCAGGCCGTCGAATTCACCCTCGACCCATACGCACTTGACCTGCATCTGCGCGCACAAGGCATTGCCGATGTCGTAGTCGAAACCGACGATCTCACCTTTGTCGGTTTTCGAGGCGAACGGCGGATAAGCCGCCTCGATGCCAATGCGCAGGGTTTTCTCGGCGGCGAACAGGCTGCTGCACGCCAACAGGCTAAGGACCAGGCCACTGATGAGGGGGAGTTTCTTCATATTCGTTCTCTCGCGGGTTGTTGTTGGTTTGGCAAGACAGAAGAAAGGAGTGAAACGGTGAAGCCTTGTTTTGTACTTGTAAATCCATACTGGACTTTTACGTATATTTCGTCAACGGAGCGGACGCGCTTCATCCCGCCTTTGGTCGAGAGGCAGAAATGGGAAAAAGCAGGGAAATGGAGGGTGTAGCTGAGGGCCCTATCGCGGGCAAGCCTCGCTCCTACGGTCAGCACCGTCCGTAGGAGCGGCCGGTCGACGCTCGATTGCTCGCGATGGCGGACTTGCGGTCAATACAGAGGGATCAGGCCGTCATTCTTTCCAGCGATCCGCCGCCGCATGATCGCTGTCGCGCCCTTCCACCCAGCGCGGGCCGTCGACGGTGGTTTCCTTCTTCCAGAACGGCGCGCGGGTCTTCAGGTAGTCCATGACAAAGGCACAGGCATCGAATGCCGCCTGGCGGTGGGCGCTGGCGGCACCGACGAAGACGATCGGCTCGCCCGGCTCCAGCGCACCGATGCGATGCAGCACCTCCAGCTTGAGCAGCGGCCATCGTTGTTCGGCCTCGGCGGCGATCTTGCCCAGGGCCTTCTCGGTCATGCCCGGGTAATGCTCGAGAAACATCCCCGCCACATCCAGGCCGTCGTTGAAATCCCGCACGTAGCCGACAAAGCTCACCACCGCGCCGACGCCGACATTCGCCGCATGCATCGCGTTGACTTCCGCCCCCGGATCGAAGGCGCCCGATTGCACGCGAATCGCCATATCAGCCCCCGGTCACGGTAGGAAAAAACGCCACTTCGTCGCCGTCGCTCACCGGCTCGTCGAGCTGGCAGAGGTCTTCGTTGCGGGCGCACATCAGGTTCTGCTCGCTGAGCACCTCGGCGCCCTCACGCTGGGCCAACAGCGCGCGCACATCGTCGACCGTGGCGAAATCGCCGGCGACCCGCAGCGAATCCACGCCCAGCGCCTCGCGGTAGCGGGCGAAAAACTTCACGGTCAGGTTCATTGCTCGTCCGCCTGGTAATGGCCGCTCTTGCCGCCTAGTTTCTCCAGCAGGCGTACGCCTTCGATGGTCATGCCGCGGTCCACGGCCTTGCACATGTCATAGATGGTCAGGGCGGCGACGCTGGCGGCGGTCAGGGCTTCCATTTCCACCCCGGTCTGCCCGGCCAGTTTGCAGCGGGCAACGATGCGCACGCTGTCCTCGCCTTCGGCGCTGAGCTCGACCTTGACGCTGGTGAGCATCAGCGGATGGCACAAGGGAATCAGATCGCTGGTCTTTTTCGCCGCCTGGATGCCGGCGATACGCGCCACGGCGAACACATCACCCTTGGGGTGACCGCCGCTGACGATCATTTGCAGGGTTTGCGGGAGCATGCGCACCCGGGCTTCGGCCGTGGCTTCGCGGGACGTCACGGCTTTGTCGGTGACGTCGACCATATTGGCGCGACCTTGGGAATCGAGATGAGTCAGCACAGCCTTACTCCTGATCAGGAAAGGCGATTGTAAACCCGAGGGTCAATTTTCCGCACGCCTGATTATCCGCGTGCCCCCGATCCCATAGGAGCGAGGCTTGCCCGCGATCCAGGCAACGCGGTGCAGCAGGACTAGCGCGGTGATGCCATCGCGGGCAAGCCTCGCTCCTACGGAAGACACGGGCATAAAAAAACGGGCGGCCTTGCGGCCGCCCGTTTTTGTGAGGGGTTACAGATGGGATTCGGCGTATTCGGCCAGAATCGAGCGGGGAACCCCTTGCAGGGTGATATGCACCCCGTTGGGGAAGTCCTTGAAGCGTTCAGTCAGGTAGGTCAGCCCGGAGCTGGTCGCGGACAGGTAAGGGGTATCGATCTGCGCCAGGTTGCCCAGGCACACCACTTTGGAACCGGCGCCGGCACGGGTGATGATGGTTTTCATCTGGTGCGGGGTGAGGTTCTGGCATTCGTCGATCAGGATCAGGCTCTGCTGGAAGCTGCGGCCACGAATGTAGTTGAGGGATTTGAACTGCAGCGGCACCTTGCTGAGGATGTAGTCCACGCTGCCATGGGTGTTTTCGTCATCCATGTGCAGGGCTTCGAGGTTGTCGGTGATGGCGCCGAGCCAAGGCTCCATTTTTTCCGCTTCGGTGCCCGGCAGGAAGCCGATCTCCTGGTCCAGCCCCTGCACGCTGCGGGTGGCGATGATGCGCCGATAACGCTTGCTGACCATGGTCTGTTCGATGGCCGCGGCCAGGGCCAGAATGGTCTTGCCCGAACCGGCAGCCCCGGACAGGTTGACCAGATGGATGTCCGGATCAAGCAGGGCGAACAGCGCCAGGCCTTGATAGATGTCGCGCGGTTTCAGGCCCCAGGCTTCCTGGTGCAACAGGGGTTCCTGATGCAGGTCGAGAATCAGCAGCACATCGGCGCGAATCTCCTTGATCCAGCCGACAAAACCCTGTTCGTCGATGATGAATTCGTTGATGTGCACCGCCGGCAGGTTGTCGGTGAGTTGCACCTGGTGCCAGGTGCGGCCGTGGTCCTGGCGGGTTTCCACCTTGCTCACGCGGTCCCAGAAGGAACCGGTCATGTTGTGGAAGCCGTTGGGCAGCAAGGCCACGTCGTCGACCAGTTGGTCGGTGCTGTAGTCCTCGGCGGCGATCCCGCAGGCGCGCGCCTTGAGGCGCATGTTGATGTCTTTGGTCACCAGCACCACGCGCAGCTCCTTGTTGCGCGCATGCAGGTCGATCAACTGGTTGATGATGATGTTGTCGTTGAGGTTTTCCGGCAGCAGGCTGTTGGGCTCCGAGCGCTTGCTCATGAGGATCGACAGCAGGCCTTTGGGGCCGCTCTTGCCACGCTGGATCGGCACACCCAGCTCGACATCTTCCGGCGAGGCCTCACCCAGGGTCTTGTCGATCAGGCGAATGGCCTGGCGGCATTCCGCTGCAACGCTGTGATGGCCGCTCTTGAGCTTGTCGAGTTCCTCCAGGACGATCATCGGGATCGCCACATGGTGTTCTTCGAAGTTCAGCAGGGCGTTTGGATCGTGAATCAATACATTGGTATCGAGTACATAAAGGATTGGCTGGTTGGAGGAAGGGCTACGTCCGTGGTCATCCATACTCGGTCACCTTATGTGGGGGCCAGTCGACGCAATACCATGGCGGTGCTGCGCCTCGAATTGACCGTCGAATTCACCCGCGAAGGTTCGAGTGAAGTGCACACAAAAGGAGTCTTGGGAGACGCCACCTGTGTTGCAGGTTTCGGCGGTCTGACTTCGTAATACTCCAAAACCTGTGACAGGAAAAAGCACTTTGACGCTTTTTTTAAGTTTATTTTGCAGAGTGACGAATAGCCCTTGGCGCGCTGCCCAAGCACCGTTAAAGTCGGAAGTCCGCCTGCCTCGAAATCCTTGCCAAAATCGGCAAAAAATACTCCTCCCCCCGCAAATACGGACCTTTCGTCGTTTCTAGCGAAACGCGTCCTGACAATCCTCCCAACCGATTCCGCTCTGCGCCGTCTGCGTCAGCAGCCAGGGCAATGCCGTCTTCACCGCGTCCTGCCGGGCGTTGAAATTGATCACCCCGTGCCGCCACAACAGCATCAGGGTCAACACCCGCTGGCCGCTCTGCTCGCCCTTGAGCTTGCCGGCGCCGTCCTGCGGATCGATGTCCCACAGCGCCACCTGCAAGCCCTGTGCATTAAAGAAGGCCTGCGCGTCGGCCCGGCGCTGACCGTAGGGCGGACGGAACAACGGCACATAGTTTTCCGGTAGCTTGCCCTTGACCAGTTCGACGCTGCGTTCGATCGAGTCCTGCCAGTCCTGCCAGTGGCTGTGGGAGCGATACTCCCAGCCCTGGACGCCCACGCACTGCTGCGAATACAGGGCCTGCAGATTGGCCACCGAACGCTGTTCCAGGCGGCTCTGCACCTCGCTGCCGAGCACGAAGAAGGTGCCGTTCATGTTCGACTTGCGCAGGTATTCGGTCAGCCAGGGGGCGTTGTCCGGGGCGAGATTGGCGGCGCTGTCGAAGGTCAGCAAGAACAGCCGGTCATTGAGCTCGTCGCCATTGCGCTCGTAGTCGCCAAAACGCTCTATTTCACTGGTGGTCTGGGGAAACAGCGCAGCCTTGCGCAGCAATTCGTCCAGGTACTGCTCATGGAAGGCCCGGCTTGGCTCGGCCCAGCGAGCGTAATAAGAGTCATCGCCCAACTGGAACTTGCCGGCCTGCTCGCGCAGGGTGTCCATGTCTTCCACCAGGAAACAGAAGGAAGCGTCCTGGTCGCAGCTCTGCTGGGCGAAGTTGTAGTTGGCCAGCAATTGCTGCCAGAGCCGCTGGCGAACGGCATCGATCGACGCCATGTTGATGATCCGCAGGCCCAGGCGCTGTTTCAACGAGTCTTCGTCCCAGGCCTCGCTGACCAGCAGGGCGCGGGCAAAGGTGAGGATCTCCGCCCGCGACGCCACATCGAACAGGGTCGGGTTGCTGAGCTGTTCCGGCCAGGTGCTGCGATCCAGGGTCGCCACATCGCTCGGGGCCGCCAGGGCGCCGAAGCTCAACAGCCAGATAGAAAGAAAAAACGCGCTGCGCAAAGGGATGTCTCCATAACAAAACCCGCGCGGCACTATAGCCGATGCGGCGTCCCGCCCCTATTGCCGGCAAGCCGCTCCCCTTCCCTTTATAGAGAGCAGGCTCGCGCCTCCATGCAGCAGGCCATCGCCGATCGACGGACGACCGGCGGCACGCCCTATTGCCTTCATAGGTGGAGTCAAACCGCCCAAGCCCCTAGAATCCCCCGACGCTTACAGGAGACGACTTCATGCTGATGGTGATTTCACCCGCCAAGACCCTCGATTTCGAGACCCCGCCCGTCACTCAACGCTTCACCCAGCCGCAGTACCTCGATCACTCCCAGGAACTGATCCTGCAATTGCGCGAACTGAGCCCGGCGCAAATCAGCGAACTGATGCACGTCTCCGACAAGATCGGCGGCCTCAACGCCGCGCGTTTCGGCAGTTGGACACCGGCCTTCACCCCAGCCAACGCCAAGCAGGCGCTGCTGGCGTTCAAGGGCGACGTGTACACCGGCCTGAATGCCGAAACCCTGAGCGAAGCCGATTTCGACTACGCCCAGCAGCATCTGCGCATGCTCTCCGGCCTGTACGGCCTGCTGCGCCCGCTGGACCTGATGCAGCCTTATCGCCTGGAAATGGGCACCAAGCTGGCCAACGCCCGCGGCAAGGACCTGTACGCCTTCTGGGGCACGCGCATCAGCGAATGGCTCAATGAGGCCCTGGCCGAACAGGGCGACGACCTGCTGCTCAACCTGGCCTCCAACGAATACTTCTCGGCGGTCAAGCGTACGGCGCTGAACGCCCGGATCATCAATACCGAGTTCAAGGACCTGAAGAACGGCCAGTACAAGATCATCAGCTTCTACGCCAAGAAGGCGCGGGGCATGATGAGCCGCTTCGTCATAGAAGAACGCATCAACGACCCGGCGGCGCTCAAGCAATTCGATGTCCAGGGTTACCGCTACAGCGCCGAACAGTCGAAACCCGACAATCTGGTTTTCCTGCGCGATCACGCACCGGAATAACGCACCCGGTCGACGCACTGGTTTCGCGCAAACGAGTGCGTCGACGAGCGGTCACTTTCCTCTTTGACTCCCGCCAAAACGCCAAACAATTGGCGCCAAAATATTTTCTTCTGAATTTATAACTTTTGTTTCACTCGACAGAGGTCATTTTTTTCAGTAGTGGCACGCAAAATTTTTATCGGTAGTGGCATAAAAATATCCCCGCGCTTTAACTCCCCATAACTAAAGGCTGAAATGGTAAGTGCTATCAATATGAAAGCAGTGCCATCTTTTGCAATATTTCAAGAAATTTCAGAAAACAGGATCAGCGGTCTGGAACTATGTCCTGAACCACCGCTCATACCACCGGTAACGATTCTCGACGAGTTTGTAGGAGATGACTTACATGGGATCCAAAGACAGTAGCGAAGTTGTCATATTGTCCTGACCTACTGTTCAAGGGCTCGAACTTAGGGTCAATACACAGGAGATAATGCATCATTACTATCCCCTACAAGGCCATGGCATAGCCCGCCTTAAACGCTTCCGGGAGCGTGTAACTACCTGATTACTATGGGCCTTCGCCTATAAATCAGGATTATCGCCAACCTCGGAGCAGCCTTCCAGCAGGAAGGACGGCGACATTTAAGGGCAGCCCCTACAACAAGGCCAAGTTGCGCACAACTTGAGTGCACTTATTTAGACACTCGGAACTTAGTCTGCCTGCACTGGATATCTCAACGCTTGTTCGTTGAACTTCCGAGTGCGTAATTACAGCTGGCAAACATTAACTCCGGCCATCTAATGGCGTGAATAACACAGAGGTAAATGCGATGCGCATCAGCATATTTGGTTTGGGTTACGTCGGCGCGGTATGTGCCGGTTGCCTGTCTGCACGGGGCCATGAGGTCGTTGGCGTCGATGTTGCCAAGGACAAGATCGACATGATCAACGCAGGCCGTTCGCCGATCGTTGAACCGGGTCTGGGTGAACTTCTGGCGCAAGGTATTCAAACCGGTCGTCTGCGCGGAACCACCAACTTCGCCGAGGCGATTCGCGACACCGACTTGTCGATGATCTGTGTCGGCACGCCAAGCAAGAAGAACGGTGACCTGGAACTCAACTACATCGAAGCGGTATGCCGCGAGATCGGTTTTGTCCTGCGTGACAAGACTTCCCGCCACACCATCGTGGTGCGCAGTACCGTACTGCCGGGCACCGTGGCCAACGTGGTGATCCCGATTCTCGAAGACTGCTCCGGCAAGAAGGCCGGCGTCGACTTCGGCGTCGCGGTCAACCCTGAATTCCTGCGTGAAAGCACCGCGATCAAGGACTACGACTTCCCACCGATGACCGTGATCGGCGAGTTCGACAAGGCTTCGGGCGACGTCCTGCAATCGCTGTACGAAGAGCTCGACGCACCGATCATCCGCAAGGACATCGCCGTCGCCGAGATGATCAAGTACACCTGCAACGTGTGGCACGCCACCAAGGTGACCTTCGCCAACGAGATCGGCAACATCGCCAAGGCCGTCGGCGTCGACGGTCGTGAAGTGATGGACGTGGTCTGCCAGGACAAGACCCTCAACCTGTCCCAGTACTACATGCGCCCAGGCTTCGCCTTCGGCGGTTCCTGCCTGCCCAAGGACGTGCGCGCCCTGACCTTCCGCGCCGGTTCCCTGGACATCGAAGCGCCGCTGCTCAACTCGCTGATGCGCAGTAACGAGTCCCAGGTGCAGAACGCCTTCGACATCGTCTCCAGCCACGAAAAACGCAAAGTCGCCCTGCTCGGCCTGAGCTTCAAGGCCGGTACCGACGACCTGCGCGAAAGCCCGCTGGTGGAGCTGGCGGAAATGCTGATCGGCAAGGGCTTCGACCTGAGCATCTACGACAGCAACGTCGAGTACGCCCGCGTCCACGGTGCCAACAAGGACTACATCGAGTCCAAGATCCCCCACGTCTCGTCCCTGCTCAACGCGGACTTCGACTCGGTGATCGACAACTGCGACGTGATCATCCTCGGCAACCGCGACGAGAAGTTCCGCGCCCTGGCCGAAGAAGTGCCGCATGGCAAACAGGTCATCGACCTGGTCGGGTTCATGTCCAAGGCCACCAGCGCGAGTGGCCGGACCGAAGGCATCTGCTGGTAAGCCGGCAGATTCGGGAAGCACGGCAACCGCTTCGCGGTTGATCGCGAGCAAGCTCGCTCCTGCAAGGATCGCATCGCACCTGCAGGAGCCAGTTTGCTGGCGATGGCGTCCGCAAGGGCGCCAACGCCACCCCGGCTTTTTTCGCCTGCCTTAACCCCATCGGGCCACCCCACAGGCTCGCCCGAGATCGAGACGGATGCAGATTATGCACAGGCTAAAGCACGGCCTACTCCAGGCCGCAGGTTGGCTGTTTTTCTTGAGTTTACTGATGGGTCTCGCCCTGGCGTTGCCCGCGTCCACATTCGACTCCGAATCGAAGGACTTCATCTTCCTGATTGGCGCCGTGGGTATCTGGCGCTACTCGATGGGTGCCACGCATTTCGTGCGCGGCATGCTGTTTCTCTACGTGGTCTACCCGCACCTGCGCCGCAAGGTCCGCAAGCTGGGCAAGGCTGCCGATCCGTCCCATGTGTACCTGATGGTCACCAGCTTCCGGATCGACGCCCTGACCACCGCCCAGGTCTATGGCTCGGTGATCCGTGAAGCCATCGACTGCGGCTTCCCCACCACCGTGGTCTGCTCGATCGTGGAAATGTCCGACGAGCTGCTGGTGAAAAGCCTCTGGGCCCGCATGAACCCGCCGGCCCACGTCAAGCTCGACTTCGTGCGCATCCCCGGCACCGGCAAGCGCGACGGCCTGGCCTTCGGTTTCCGCGCCATCTCCCGCCACCTGCCGGACGACCGTGCCGTGGTGGCGGTGATCGACGGCGACACCGTGCTCGGCGAAGGCGTGGTGCGCAAGACCGTGCCCTGGTTCCAGTTGTTCGGCAACGTCGGCGGCCTGACCACCAACGAGTTCTGCGAAGTGCGCGGCGGCTACATCATGAGCGAGTGGCACAAGCTGCGCTTCGCCCAGCGCCACATCAACATGTGCTCCATGGCCCTATCCAAGCGCGTGCTGACCATGACCGGACGCATGTCGGTGTTCCGCGCCAGCGTGGTCACCAACCCGGACTTCATCGCCGACGTGGAAAGCGATTCGCTGCAACACTGGCGCCTGGGCCGCTTCAAGTTCCTCACCGGCGACGACAAGTCCAGCTGGTTCAGCCTGATGCGCCTGGGCTACGACACCTTCTACGTGCCCGATGCGGCGATCAACACCGTGGAACACCCGCCGGAGAAGAGTTTCATCAAGGCCAGCCGCAAGCTGATGTTCCGCTGGTACGGCAACAACCTGCGGCAGAACTCCCGGGCCCTGGGCCTGGGCCTCAAACGCCTGGGGCTGTTCACCAGCGTGGTGCTGTTCGACCAGCGCGTGTCGATGTGGACCTCCTTGCTGGGCCTGACCGTGGCGCTGATCGCCAGCTTCAAGTACGGCACCGCCTTCATCCTGGTGTACCTGCTGTGGATCGGTATCACCCGCCTGCTGCTGACCCTGCTGCTGTCCTGTTCGGGGCACCGGATCGGCCCGGCCTACCCGGCGATTCTCTATTACAACCAGATCGTCGGAGCCCTGGTGAAGATCTACGTGTTCTTCCGCCTCGACCAACAGTCCTGGACCCGCCAACCGACTGCTCTGTCCCGTGACCTCGCCAGCTTTCAACGTTGGTTCAACACCTGGTCGTCTCGGACCATGACCTTCTCCGCCGGCAGCATTTTCGTCGCCGCGCTGCTGATGATGGTCTGACCCGCCTTGCCTGAATTAACTAGGAAATCGCCCTTATGAACACCGCCGTGAACGTCAACGTAGTGCATGAATCCGAAGCCCAACGCCAACACGCCCGGGTCAAAATCCCAGCCAAGCTGCGCTTCTTCGGCCCCGACCGGACCCCGGTCGAAGCGCGGGTCATCGACCTTTCCGCCGGCGGCCTGAGCTTCAACTGCGGGCAGCTGCCGATCAAGGTCGGCGACGTGCACAAGGGTCGCCTGCAGTTCGTCATCGACAACCTCGGGCTGGCCATGGACGTGGAGCTGCTGGTGCGTTCAGTGGATCGCCCGAGCGGCCGTGTCGGTTGCCAGTTCCAGAACCTCGAGCCCCGGGACATCTCGACCCTGCGCCAGCTGATCACCTCGCACCTGGCCGGCGACATCGTGACCATGGGCGACGTGCTCGCCACCCTGCAGCGCGACAACTTCACCAAGGCGCGCAAGACCAAGGACGCCGGCCACGGCATGAGCGCCCTGGGCCGCCTGCGCGCGGTGACCTTCAGCGCCGGGATCTTCGTCGTCGGCCTGGCGGCCTTCGGTTTCATCCTCAAGTCGGTGTACGGCATGTACTTCGTCAGCCACGCCCAGGCCGGCCTGGTCAGCGCGCCGGGGATGAACGTCACCATGCCGCGCGACGGCACCGTGCAGAGCTTGATCCAGGCCGACGGCGTGGCCGCCAAGGGCGCCCCGCTGGCGACCTTCAGCACCAGCATGCTCGACGTGCTCAAGGGCCACCTGAACGAAGACCAGCTGCAACCGGCCAAGGTCGAGGAACTGTTCGGCAAGCAGATGACCGGCACCCTGACCTCGCCCTGCGACTGCACCGTGGCCCAACAGATGGTTGCCGACGGCCAGTACGCCAGCAAGGGCGACGTGATCTTCCAACTGGTGCCGCGCAACAGCCAGGCCAACATCGAGGCGCGTTTCTCCTACCGCCAGTTCGCCGACGTGCGTCCGGGGACCAAGGTCAGCTTCCAGATCGCCGGCGAAGACGAGGTGCGCACCGGCACCATCGTCAGCAGCACCAGCCTCAACAGCAGCGACCTGTCCTCGGACATTCGTGTGCAGATCAAGCCTGACGCCCCGCTGAGCAGCGCCTTCGCCGGCCGACCGGTGGAAGTCAGCAGCGACCGCGGCCCATCCGTGAACTGGCTGATCGACAAAGCCATGGCTGCCGGTCTCTAAGCGGAGGACATGCCTGTGACTAGCCTTCCCCTCGACACGCGCAGCGCTCGCGCCCCCTCCCAGGGTCGCCGCGCGCTGGCCCTGTGCTCGCTGGCCCTGGCCGTGAGCCTGGCCGGTTGCGCCGGCCTGCCCGACCAGCGCCTGGCCAACGAAGCCCTGAAGCGCGGCGACACCGTGCTCGCGGAGCAGAACTACCGGCAACTGGCGGACCTGGGCTACAGCGACGCCCAGGTCGGCCTGGCCGATATCCAGATGGAAACCCGCGACCCGGCGAAGATCAAGCAAGCCGAGGCGACCTACCGCGCCGCGGCCGACACCTCACCGCGGGCCCAGGCGCGCCTGGGCCGCCTGCTGGTGGCCAAGCCCGGCTCCACCGAGGCCGAGCATCACGAAGCCGAAGGCCTGCTGAAAAAGGCCTTCGCCAACGGTGAAGGCAACACCCTGATCCCGCTGGCGATGCTCTACCTGCAATATCCGCAGAGCTTCCCGAAGGTCAACGCCCAACAGCAGATCAGCCAATGGCGCAGCGCCGGCTACCCGGAAGCCGGCCTGGCCCAGGTACTGCTGTACCGCACCCAGGGCACCTACGACCAACACCTGGCCGAGGTGGAAACCATCTGCAAGGCGGCGCTGAACGTCACCGATATCTGCTACGTCGAACTGGCCACCGTCTACCAGAAACGCGGCCAGCCGGAGCAACAGGCCGAGCTGCTGAAACAGCTGCAGGCCGGCTACGCCCGTGGTGCCATCAGCGCGCAACGAGTGGACAGCGTGGCCCGGGTGCTGGGCGATGCCAGCCTGGGCAAGACCGACGAGAAAACCGCGCAGGCGCTGCTGGAGCCGATCGCTCCCGGCTACCCGGCTTCCTGGGTCAGCCTGGCGCAACTGCTCTACGATTTCCCCGAACTGGGCGACGTCGACAAGATGATGCAGTACCTGGACAACGGTCGCGCCGCCGACCAGCCCCGCGCCGAACTGCTGCTGGGCAAGCTCTACTACGAAGGCAAGATGGTCCCGGCCGACGCCAAGGTCGCCGAAGAACACTTCAAGAAGGCCCAGGGCAAGGAAGTCGCCGCCGACTACTACCTCGGCCAGATCTACCGCCGTGGCTACCTGGGCCAGGTCTATCCGCAAAAGGCCCTGGACCACCTGCTGACCGCCGCGCGCAACGGCCAGAACAGCGCCGATTTCGCCATCGCCCAGCTGTTCTCCCAGGGCAAGGGCACCAAGCCCGACCCGCTCAACGCCTATGTCTTCAGCCAGCTGGCCAAGACCCAGGACACCCCGCAAGCCAACGAGCTTGCGCAACAACTCGAAGCCCAACTGCCGCCAGGCCAACGCGCCGAGGCCCAACGCCTGCTGCAACAGGAGCAGGCCGTGCGTGGTGCCTTGAGCCAGAACACGTTGGAACTGCACGCGCTGCAGGAAGAAGACGGTGAGGAATCCCTATGAAGTTCACTCCACTCAACAACGCCGCCCCTACGGAAAAACTGTTCAGCCTGTCGAAGCTGGGCGTGGCCCTGGGTTTTGCCCTGCTCTGGTCCAACCCGACGCTGGCAGCCGTCACCGACACCAAGAACTTCGGCCTGGACGTGAAGATCACCGGCCAGTCCGAAGACGATCGTGACCTCGGCACCCTGGGCGGTGGCGACGTCAACGGCGTCGGCCTCGACCTGCGTCCCTGGGTGTACGGCGAGAGCGGCAACTGGAGCGCCTACGCCATGGGCCAGGCGGTGACCTCCACCGACATCATCGAGACCGACACCCTGCAGCAGTCCGACGGCGCCAGCACCGAAAGCAGCAACAACAGCGATCGCAAGAGCAAGAAGAACTACCTGGCGATGCGCGAGTTCTGGATCGGCTACAGCGGCCTCACCCCCTACCCGGGCGAGCAGTTGAAGTTCGGTCGCCAGCGCCTGCGCAACGACGACGGCCAATGGCGCGACACCAACATCGAAGCCCTCAACTGGACCTTCGACACCACCCTGCTGCGCGCCAACGCCGGCATCGCCGAGCGCTTCAGCGAATACCGCACCGACCTCAAGGAGCTGGCGCCGGAAGACAAGGATCGCCTGCACGTCTACGGCGATGTGGCCTACCAGTGGACTCCGGGGCATTGGGCCGGCGTCCGCGCCCACCACAGCCACGACGACGGCAAGCTCGACTACCCGGTTCCGGGCGAAGCCACCGACTCCCTGGACAAGCGCCAGAACGGCGACCTGACCTGGCTCGGCCTGGAAGCCAACAGCGACGCCTACAACTGGCGCAACACCAACACAGTCAACTACTGGGCGAGCATCACCGGCATGAGCGGCGACCGCGACAAGGTCAACGCGCTGAACGCCGACGGCACCCGCCCGGCCCAGGCCAAGAGCGGCGAGAGCCTCGACGGCTGGGCCACCGACCTCGGCGTGCGCCTGCGCCTGGACCCGAAATGGCAGGTCGGCGCGGCCTACGCCCGCGCCAGCGGCGACTACGAACAGAACGGCCTGGAAAGCAACCGCTCGAACTACACCGGGACCCGCTCGCGGGTGCACCGTTTCGGCGAAGCCTTCCGCGGCGAAATGAACAACATGCAGACCGCCACCCTGTTCGGTTCCTGGATGCTCGCCGACGAATACGACGCCAGCCTGATCTACCACAAGTTCTGGCGCGTGGACGGCAACAAGCCGGTGGGCAGCAACGGTATCAACGCCGTGGAAAACAACTACGACGACGCCACCGGCGCCCTGCTCTCCAGCTCGTCCCTGCCACTGCGCGATGGCGAGAAAGACCTCGGCCAGGAAGTGGACCTGGTGGTCACCAAGTACTTCAAGCAAGGCCTGCTGCCGGCCGCGCTCAGCCAGTCGATCGACGAGCCTTCGGCGCTGGTGCGCTTTCGTGGCGGCGTGTTCAAGCCGGGCGATGCCTACGGCAAGAACGTCGACTCGTACATGCACCGCGCCTTCGTCGACGTGATCTGGCGCTTCTGATGCGAGCCGCCAAGGGAGTGCCTGAGATGAACAGCCCGATGAACAGCCCAGCGATGAAAGGCTCGATCAGCCTGCTGGCCGGCGCGCTGCTGCTGGCCAGCAGCGCCGCCTTCGCCAATGTCGAACCAGTCCCGGCGACAACCCCAGGCAAGCCATCGACCGTGGCCAAGGGATTGCAACAGGCCAAGACCTACACCGTCAGCAGCGCGCCGACCGCGCCGCTGAACCTGGCCAAGCCGACCCTGCCCGACCTCTCCGGCTACACCGCTGAAGCGGCGGCGGCGAAGATCGTGCGCAGCAAGCCCGGCAAGATCAGCGTGCGCCGCATGATGCAGGAAGACGCGCTGAAGGACTTTATCGGCGGTGACAACAAGATGGCCGAATGGGTGGTGCGCCAGCACGGCATCCCCCAGGCGATCTTCATCGACGACGGTTACGTCAACCTCAAGGAGTTGGCGAAGAAGCTGCCCAAGCAGTACATCAGCGAAACCTCGCCGGGCGTGTACCTGGCGCGGCTGCCGATCGTGGTCGGGCGCAACGGCATCCTGGAAATCGACAAGCAGACCCAGGAGCTGCGCCTGTCCCAGGAAGGCGGTTCGTTCCTGGTCAACGACGGCCAGCTGTTCGTGCGCGATACCAAGGTCACCGGCTGGCGCGAGAAGGACAACGGCCCGGCAACCTTCAACTCGCCCAAGGAATTCCGTCCGTTCCTGCTGGCCTGGGGCGGCACCGAGACCTACATCGTCAACAGCAAGATGGCCAGCTTCGGCTACGCCAACAGTAAGTCCTACGGCGTGAGTATTTCCCAGTACACGCCGAACATGGCCAAGGTGCTCAAGCGCCCCGAACCCACCGGCTGGATCATCGGCTCGGAGTTCTCGGACATGTGGTACGGCTTCTACTGCTACGAGACCCGCGACTTCGTGGTCAAGGGCAACACCTACAAGGACAACATCGTCTACGGCATCGACCCCCACGACCGTTCGCACCGGCTGATCATTGCCGACAACACCGTCTACGGGACCAAGAAGAAACACGGGATCATCATTTCCCGGGAAGTGAACGACAGCTTCATCTTCAACAACCGCAGCTACGAGAACAAGCTTTCGGGCCTGGTGATCGACCGTAACAGCGTGAACAACCTGATCGCCGACAACGAGATCTACCGCAACCACACCGACGGCATCACCCTCTACGAGAGTGCCGACAACCTGCTGTGGGGCAACAAGGTGATCAGCAACCGTCGCCACGGCATTCGCATTCGCAACAGCGTGAACATCCGCCTGTACGAAAACGTCGCCATGGCCAACGGCCTGACCGGCGTCTACGGCCACATCAAGGACCTGTCCGACACCGACCGTGACATCAAGCTCGACCCGTTCGACGCCCAGGTGTCGCTGATCGTGGTCGGCGGCGAGCTGGCGGCCAACGGCAGCGGCCCGATGTCCATCGACTCGCCATTGAGCGTCGAGCTGTACCGTGTGTCCATGCTCGCCCCGACCAAGAGCAGCGGTATCAGCTTCTCGGGGATCCTCGGCGAGCGCCAGGACGAAATTCTTGACCTGCTGGTGCGCCAGCAGAAAGCCGTGCTGATCGACCCTGTCGAACGCCAGACCGAAATGCGCGATTGAGGATGACTGTCATGCGCCCACACCTGATCAAACTCTTGAGCCTCTCGGCACTGACCGCGGGCATTCTTGCCGCCGGCAACAGCGCCCGCGCCGATGACTCGCAAGCACCGAAATTCACCGCGGAGCCGTGCTGCAACCTGTGCCCGGCGGCCCACGATGCGAAGAACTACACCACCCGCTACCAGCAGAACTTCACCACCCTGGTGCAAGCCCAGGGCGACTGGCTGTTCCGCACCCAGGAAGACCTGCGCACCGAATTCAACACCACGCCGGAAGGTTATCGCCGCCTGCAACAGCTGCACGACGCCTTCAAGAGCAAGGGCGTGGAGCTGGTGCTGGTCTACCAGCCGACCCGTGGCCTGGTGAACCGCAACAAGCTCAACCCGCAGGAGAAGGCCAGCTTCGACTACGACAAGGCGCTGAAAAACTACCAGGGCATGCTCGGCCGTTTCGCCCAGATGGGCTACGTGGTGCCGGACCTGTCGCCGCTGACCAACGAGCAACTGCCGGAGACCCTGCCGGCCCACGATTTCTACTTCCGCGGCGACCAGCACTGGACCCCCTACGGCGCCCAGCGCACCGCGAAGATCGTGGCGCAGAAGGTCAAGCAGCTGCCGGCCTTCGCCGACATTCCCAAGCGTGAGTTCGAGACCCACAAGTCCGGGCGCATGGGCAAGACCGGCACCCTGCACAACATGGCCGGCCAGCTCTGCGGCACCAGCTACGCGATCCAGTACATGGACCAGTTCACCACCGAACCCAAGGGCGAAGCCGGCGACGGCGACCTGTTCGGCGATTCCGGCAACCCGGAAATCACCCTAGTGGGCACCAGCCACAGCGGCAAGAACTACAACTTCGCCGGCTTCCTGCAGGAAGAAATCGGCGCCGACATTCTCAACGTCGCCTTCCCCGGCGGTGGTTTCGAAGGCTCCATGCTGCAGTACCTGGGCAGCGAGGAGTTCCAGACCAAGCCACCGAAGATCCTGATCTGGGAATTCTCGCCGCTGTACCGCCTGGACCAGGAAACCATCTACCGGCAGATGATGGCCCTGCTCGACAACGGCTGCGAAGGCAAGCCGGCGCAAATGAGCGCCAGCGCCACCCTCAAGCCCGGCAAGAACGAGCTGATGGTCAACAGCAAGAACATGGACCTGCGCAACAGCAGCCACCAGGTCGATATCCGCTTCGCCGACACCTCGGTGAAAACCCTGCAAGCCACCCTCTGGTACATGAACGGGCGCCACGAGGACATCAAGATCGACAAACCGGAAACATCCGACACCGACGGGCGTTTCGCCTTTGAACTGCGCACCGACGAAGACTGGGCCTCGCAGAACCTGCTGGCGGTCGAAGTCCAGGGTCCGGAAGCGGGCGCCGCGGCGCAGAAAGTCGAAGCGAAAATTTGCAAACGCAACGTATTCCCGGACGCCGGTCAACGCACCGCGCAAATCGGGCAATGAGGTTCCTATGCAAACCAAAACGCTGAAACAGTTATTGGCCCCGAGCCTGTTGAGCCTGGCGCTGTTCGCCGGCGCAACCCAGGCCGCGGCCCCACTGCGCCCGCCCCAGGGTTATTACGCGCCGGTGGATAAATTCAAGAGCGGCGACCACAGCGAAGGCTGCGACGCCATGCCCGCGCCTTACACCGGCTCGCTGCAGTTTCGCAGCAAGTACGAAGGTTCGGACAAGGCCCGCGCGACCCTCAACGTGCAATCGGAAAAGGCCTTTCGCGACAGCACCGCCGACATCACCAAGATCGAGCGCGGCACCAGCAAGCGGGTGATGCAATTCATGCGCGACGGCCGTCCGGAACAACTGGACTGCACCCTCAGTTGGCTGACCGCCTGGGCCCAGGCCGATGCGCTGATGTCCAAGGACTTCAACCACACCGGCAAGTCCATGCGCAAATGGGCCCTGGGCAGCATGGCCTCGGCCTACCTGCGCCTGAAGTTTTCCGACTCTCACCCGCTGGACACCCACCAGCAGCAAGCGCAACAGATCGAGGCCTGGTTCAGCAAGATGGCCGACCAGGTGGTCAGCGACTGGGACAACCTGCCGCTGGAGCAGACCAACAACCACTCGTACTGGGCCGCCTGGTCGGTGATGGCCACCTCCGTGGCGACCAACCGCCGCGACCTGTTCGACTGGGCCGTGAAGGAATACAAGGTCGGCGCCAACCAGGTCGATGCCGACGGTTTCTTGCCCAACGAACTCAAGCGCCAGCAACGCGCCCTGGCCTATCACAACTACGCCCTGCCGCCGCTGGCGATGATCGCCAGTTTCGCCCAGGTCAACGGCGTCGACCTGCGCCAGGAAAACAACAGCGCGCTGAAACGCCTGGGCGAGCGGGTGCTGGCCGGGGTGAAGGATCCGGATGAGTTCGAGGAGAAGAACGGCAAGGAACAGGACATGACCGACCTCAAGGTCGACTCGAAATTCGCCTGGCTCGAACCCTTCTGCAGCCTCTACACCTGCGCCCCGGATGTGCTCGAACGCAAGCACAAGATGCAACCGTTCAAGACCTTCCGCCTGGGCGGCGACCTGACCAAGGTCTACGACCCCTCGCATGAGAAGGGCAACAAGGGTTCGTGACACCCGCGCGGTGATGGTCAACGCGGACGCCAGACGGCGTCGGTGAATGCAATACGCCTCCCCGGTTTTTCACGGGGGGGTTTGGGGGGGCTCCGGCCCTTTACTGTTGGTCAAACATGGAGAGATCGGGATGGTTTTCTCATCCAATGTGTTCCTGTTCCTGTTCTTGCCGATCTTTCTCGGCTTGTACTACCTGAGCGGGCAACGCTATCGCAACCTGCTGCTGCTGATCGCCAGCTACGTGTTCTATGCCTGGTGGCGGGTGGACTTCCTGGCGCTGTTCGCCGGCGTCACCCTGTGGAACTACTGGATCGGCCTGAAAGTCGGCGCCGCCGGTGTCAGGACCAAGCCGGCCCAACGCTGGCTGCTGCTCGGCGTAGCAGTGGACCTGTGCATCCTCGGCTACTTCAAGTACGCCAACTTCGGCGTGGACAGCCTCAACGCGATCATGACCTCCATGGGTCTGGAGCCGTTCATCCTGACCCACGTGCTGTTGCCGATCGGTATCTCGTTCTACATCTTCGAGTCCATCAGCTACATCATCGACGTCTACCGCGGCGACACCCCGGCGACCCGCAACCTGATCGACTTCGCGGCGTTCGTGGCGATCTTCCCGCACCTGATCGCCGGCCCCGTGCTGCGCTTTCGCGACCTGGCCGACCAGTTCAACAACCGCACCCACACCCTGGACAAGTTCTCCGAAGGCTGCACGCGCTTCATGCAGGGCTTCATCAAGAAAGTGTTCATCGCCGACACCCTGGCGGTGGTCGCCGACCATTGCTTCGCCCTGCAGAACCCGACCACGGGCGACGCCTGGCTGGGCGCCCTGGCCTACACCGCGCAGCTGTACTTCGACTTCTCCGGCTACAGCGACATGGCCATCGGCCTGGGTCTGATGATGGGTTTTCGCTTCATGGAAAACTTCAAGCAGCCCTATATCAGCCAGTCGATCACCGAGTTCTGGCGGCGCTGGCACATCAGCCTGTCCACCTGGCTGCGGGACTACCTGTACATCACCCTGGGCGGCAACCGCAAAGGCACGCTGATGACCTATCGCAACCTGTTCCTGACCATGCTGCTCGGTGGTCTGTGGCACGGCGCGAACATCACCTACGTGGTCTGGGGCGCCTGGCACGGCATGTGGCTGGCGATCGAGAAGGCCCTGGGCATCAACACCACGCCACGCAGCCTGAACCCGATCCGCTGGGCGCTGACCTTCCTGCTGGTGGTGATGGGCTGGGTAATCTTCCGCGCCGAGAACCTGCATGTCGCCGGGCGCATGTACGGCGCCATGTTCAGCTTCGGCGACTGGTCGCTGTCGGAACTCAACCGCGCCAGCCTCACCGGCCTGCAAGTGGCGACCCTGGTCGTGGCCTACGCCACCCTGGCGTTCTTCGGCCTGCGTGACCTGTATCGCAACCCGATGCCGGTCAAGAGCAAGCCTGAAGTCAACACCGAGGCCAACGGTCCGGCCACCGCCCAGCCAGGCCTGATCAAGGCCGTACCGGGGGACAAGCCGGGCAGCATCCACCAGCCGGGCTACAGCGTGGGCATCGAAGCCCAGGTACAGCCGGCCTACTGGGTCGCCGACTGGCCGCGTTATGTGATGCGCACCCTGGTGCTGCTGCTGTTCATCGCCTCGATTCTCAAACTCTCGGCGCAAAGCTTCTCGCCGTTCCTTTACTTCCAGTTCTGAGGGATCTGACCATGACCCGCTCATTACGCGTCTTCTACATCGCCCTGTTCCTGGTGACCCTGATGGTCCTGGGCCTGTGGTCGGTGCGCAGCTTCTTTGGCTTCAGCACCAGCAACGACGCCACCGTGCTCAACGGTCGCTGGGCCAAGGCCGTGGAAACCCACTACGACGACGAGTTCCCGATCAAGCGCCTGGGCACCAACCTGTGGGCGGCCCTGGACTTCAAGCTGTTCAACGAAGGTCGTCCCGGCGTGGTGCTCGGCCGCGACCAGTGGCTGTACAGCGATGAAGAGTTCCACCCGATCGTCAACGAAGAACTCAACCTGCAAGGCAACTACGCGCTGGTCGAAGGCGTGCGCCAGGCCCTGAAAGAGAAAGGCGTGAAACTGGTGATGGCGATCGTGCCGGCCAAGGTGCGCCTGTACCCGGAACACCTGGGCGACGTCCAGCCGGCCAGCATCCACGCCAACCTCTATAAGGACTTCCACGCCCGCGTGGCGGCCGACAAGATCCTCGCCCCCGACCTGCTGGGCCCGCTGCAACAGGCCAAGCAGAACGGCCAGCAAGTGTTCCTGCGCACCGACACCCACTGGACCCCGGCCGGCGCCGAAGTCGCCGCCAACCAGTTGGCCAAGGCGATTGCCGAAAAGGCACCGCTGATGGGCCAGCCGCAACGCTTCGTCACCGAAGCCGAGCAGACCGTGGTGCACAAGGGCGACCTGCGCCTGTTCCTGCCCCTGGACCCGCTGTTCGAGGACCTGATGCCGGCCAAGGAGCCGCTGCAAAAACGCGTGACCCGCGCCGCCGACGATCAGCCGGCCGCCGACGACGCACTGTTCGCCGACAACGAAGTGCCGGTGGCCCTGGTGGGCACCAGCTACAGCGCCAACCCCAACTGGAACTTCGTCGGCGCGCTCAAAGAGGCCCTGCACAGCGACGTGGTCAGCTACGCCGAGGACGGCCACGGCCCGGTGCTGCCGATGCTCAGCTACCTGAAAAGCGATGCCTTCAAGAACAGCCCGCCCCAGGTGCTGATCTGGGAATTCCCCGAACGATATCTGCCGGTCAATAACGATATCGGCGACGCCGACCCGCAGTGGGTCGCAGAGCTCAAACAAGCCGGCGCCCGCCAACAGAACGTAGCTGCACTCAACAAATCCGAGACGCCCGATCGGGCGCAAAACTGAAAGAGAGGTGACACCCATGACTTTCACTATCACTCCGCGTCGTCTCGCCAAGGCAATCACACTGGCTGCCGGCATGAGCGTCCTGTCCCTGCCCGCCTTCGCCGGTGGCGACGCCGCGCTGTACGGCCCGACCGCGCCCAAGGGCTCGTCCTTCGTGCGCATCTACAACGCCAGCAACCAGGAAGTCAGCGCCACCGTCGGCAGCACCAATGTCAGCGACGTCGCGCCGCTGGCCAGCAGTGACTTCAGCTTCATGCCCGGCGGCGACTACACCGCCAAGGTCGGCAGCCAGAGCCTGCCGGTGAAACTCGCCGCCGACCACTATTACACCCTGGTCAACAACGCCAGCGGCCAGCCGCAGCTGATCGAGGAACCGCCGTTCAAGAACAAGCAGAAGTCCCTGGTCCGGGTGCAGAACCTGAGCGACAAGGCCCTGACTCTGAAGACCGCCGACGGCAAGACCGACGTGGTCCAGTCGGTGGCCGCCAAAGGCCGTGGCGAACGTGAAATCAACCCGGTGAAAGTCAGCTTCGCGCTGTACGAGGGCGAGAAAAAAGTCAGCGACCTCAAGCCGGTCGCCCTGGAGCGCGGCGAAGCCGCGGTGCTCTACGTCACCGGCAATGGCAGCAGCCTGTCGCCAGTCTGGGTCAAGCGCCCGGTCTCGACCCGCTGATGGATTTTCCGGATTGACGCCCCCGCGGAACACCGGGGCGTCGGTCTGGAACAGGAACAAAAACAAGAGAGTGAAACGACAGAACGCAGTAGCTCTAACCCAAACGATTTTTGAAGGAGTAACAACATGATTCCGGTGATCTTGTCAGGTGGTAGTGGCTCACGTCTTTGGCCGCTTTCGCGCAAGCAATTCCCTAAACAGTTCCTCGCCCTGACCGGCGAACACACGCTGTTCCAGCAAACCCTCGAGCGCCTGGTGTTCGAAGGCATGGACACGCCGATCGTGGTCTGCAACAAGGACCACCGCTTCATCGTCAACGAGCAACTGGCGGCGCGCAAACTCGAAGCCCAGCGCATCCTGATGGAGCCGTTCGGTCGCAACACCGCGCCGGCCGTGGCCCTGACCGCGATGATGCTGGTCAACGAAGGTCGCGACGAGCTGATGCTGGTGCTGCCGGCCGACCACGTGCTGGAAGACCAGAAAGCCCTGCAACGCGCCCTGGCCCTGGCCACCGTGGCCGCCGAGCGCGGCGAGATGGTGCTGTTCGGCGTACCGGCCTCCAAGCCGGAAACCGGTTATGGCTACATCAAGTCGACCAACGATGCGCTGCTGCCGGAAGGCGTGAGCCGCGTCTCGCACTTCGTCGAGAAACCCGACGTCAAGCGCGCCACCGAGTTCGTCGAGGCCGGCGGCTACTTCTGGAACAGCGGCATGTTCCTGTTCCGCGCCAGCCGCTTCCTCGAAGAGCTGAAAAAGCACGACCCGGACATCTACGACACCTGCCTGCTGACCCTGGAACGCAGTGCCCAGGACGCCGACACCGTGGACGTCGACCCGGCCACCTTCGCCTGCTGCCCGGACAACTCCATCGACTACGCGGTGATGGAAAAGACCCAGCGCGCCTGCGTGGTGCCGCTGAGCGCCGGCTGGAGCGACGTGGGCTGCTGGTCGTCGCTGTGGGACGTGCATGAAAAGGACGCCAACGGCAACGTCAGCAAGGGCGATGTGGTGATCCAGGACAGCCGCAACTGCATGATCCACGGCAACGGCAAACTGGTGTCGGTGATCGGCCTGGAAAACATCGTAGTGGTGGAAACCAAGGACGCCATGATGATCGCCCACAAGGACAAGGTCCAAGGCGTCAAACAGATGGTCAACACCCTCAACGAACAGGGCCGCAGCGAAACCCAGAACCACTGCGAGGTCTACCGTCCGTGGGGTTCCTACGACTCGGTGGACATGGGCGGGCGCTTCCAGGTCAAGCACATCTCGGTCAAGCCGGGCGCGTGCCTGTCCCTGCAGATGCACCACCACCGCGCCGAACACTGGATCGTGGTCAGCGGCACCGCCGAAGTCACCTGCGACGAAAACGTGTTCCTGCTCACCGAAAACCAGTCCACCTACATCCCGATCGCCTCGGTGCACCGCCTGCGCAACCCAGGCAAGATCCCGCTGGAGATCATCGAAGTGCAATCGGGCAGCTACCTGGGCGAAGACGACATCGAACGCTTCGAAGACATCTACGGCCGCTCCACCCCAGTGGAACGCGGCATCTCGGTGAAAACCATCGCCCAGTAACCACAGCGACAAGTTTCAAGCGGCAAGCTGCAAGTAAAAGCAGGGAGTCGTTATCAGCAAGTCCTTGCCCCCCGTCCGACCGCCTGCGTCCCCTATCCGCAGCCGGTTGGGCGGGGGCTTTTTTATGCCCGGGCGCCTGCCCTCCTCTTGCGCGAATGATCCCCTGGAGCCGCTGCCGCAGGCTGCGATCGACTGCGTAGCAGGCGCAGGGTCGTGAGATCGCTGGAAGGCCTTCGGCCTTATCGCAGCCTTCGGCAGCGGCTACAGAGGGTGCTTTCACCCATTCCTACGTGACATTTAGAAAGCGCCAGCGGGCGTTTCAGATAGCTCTCAACGACTTCATCTTTATCGCTCTTTAGTGTTTTGCGAGGCTAGAAAACACAGCGAAAACAGCGATGGTTGAGCAACCCTCCGGCAACAAATACACCACCGATTCCCGTGGCGAACCGACCCCGATGCCTCGTGTGCTGCGCCCTGCCAACCCGAATCCACCGCTGCCGGGCACACGGATAAAGCACACCTCGATACTGACCACGCCTCAAGGCCTCGACGCTCCTGCGAAACCCTCACAGGTCCAGCCCTCTACGCCTGTTGCCCCCGGTTTCTACATCGTGCCCCGGAGCATGCCGCCGAGCGAACTGCAGCGCCGTCTGTTCGACAGCCCTTCGCCTGGTGTCCTGGCCAAATACCTGGCCCTCAATCCAGGCCTTGGCGATACGGTCAAAGCCGGCAGCCTGATCGTGCTCAGCGACCCCGCCAACCACGCCTGCACCTACGAGGAAGCGCAACTCATGCTCGCCGCCGAGCGGGTTAAGATCGCCCTCGAACCCCTGACACCCGAATCTGCCGACTTCATGGTTCGCCATCAGGCCGAGATTGTCAGCTTCACCAGCCAGGCCTCGACCTGACTGGGCATCGGCACCTCGGTGATGGGCAAACACCTGGACAAACTACGCGAGACCCTGCAAGACATGGAACGCCTGCATCAGGACAGCTACCGCCAACACGGCCACCTCAGATCCCCCGAATTCCTCGCCCGCCGCCGGCGCCTGCTGGCGCAGCTGGACGCGCAACTGCTGAACTCCACTCGCCTGCGCGGCTACACGCCCCTGGGCGACCACCCCAAACTGAAAACCGCCCTCGGCCTCTCCAGCCGCAGCCTGGTACACCACTGGAACAAAGCCGGCGCCCCCAGCCAGATCCCGGGATACGCCACCCACGTGAACGCCGTCAGCCGTGCGACGAAGTACATGCAGACGGGTGGGTACATCGGCATTGCGATTGGCGGAGTGTCGTCGGCGTTGAGGATTCAGGAGGTTTGTCAGGCGGGTTCGGATGATGAGAGTTGCAGGAAGGTTATGTTTACTGAGACGGGGAAGTTTGCGGGATCAACATTAGGAGGAAGCGTGGGAGCGCATGTTGGATATGCAGGTCGCGGTTTTGTATGCGCGGCGCTCGGGGCTTCTACCGGGGTAGGTGGAGTCATATGCACAGCAGTCCTGATAGGAACTGGTGCATGGCTGGGTACAAATATCGGTGATGATTTTGGAGAAAAAGCAGGCCAGATTCTTTACGAGAATACGCTGCAATGATGGGACAACCGTTTTGGAGTTCCTGGCTCGCTTTTGGACTTTTGATATGTCCGATTCTGTTATGCGCTGTAAGTCTCGCGTACAGCTACTATCTGAGCCGACGCTACCTGAGGGAAATGTTGGAGGCCCTGCAGCGGAGTAAATACTTCTATCGATGGACTGAAAGGCTTCAATATCAGGGATGGTTCGAGCACTTTCTGATGTCTGCGAGCGTTAGAGGAATGATGTTTTGCCCAGGTCCAGGACTACGTAAAGGACTACTTTCGCCGGAGGATGTACACAACTTCCCCCCTCGACTCAAACGCCTTCTGAGCATACAAAACAGGCTGGATAGCGTTCTTTTTGTCTGGTCCGCAATCATGTATGCGTTGCTGAAGTTGACGGGCTGATGATGCACACACGCCCTCCGCTAATCGCCCTTACTCTGAGTGGAGGCCTGTTTCCGCACCTGTCCATGCACTATCACTAGGTGCCTGGAATGGAGCAGATTTCGGTGTCCTCCCCAACGAAAAGTGAACACGATCCTTGCGAGAAAAAATCGCCATGACAGAACAACAATTCTGGCATTCCTGGTTAGCGCTCATTCTTTTGTTATGCCCATTTCTACTGGGCATAACAAACCTCTCGTTCAGCTACTACCTGAGTCGACGTTACCTAAAAGAGATGCTGGATGCCCTGCAGCGGAGCCAGCACTTTTATCGCTGGACCGACAACCTTCCTCACGAGGGATGGTTCACGCATTTTCTAATGTTGGCCGCCGTTCGAGGATCGATGCTTTGGCCTGGCCCTGCGGTTCGCAGAGGCTTTCTTTCCTCGGAAGACATGGACAACTTCCCTCCCCATCTCCAACGTCTTCTGACCATCAGAAACTGGATGGATGTCGTGCTTCTAGTCTGGGGCTCGACTATGTATGCGCTGTTGAAACTGACTAAGCACTGAACGTGGCTCGCGGGTACGGATGCAGTAGCACTGTCGCAGCACCTTCCAGCTGGCTGTGGTTCCTATCCACAGCCGGCTGGATGGGGGATTCTTTTATGCCCGGGCCAGGCCCGCTGAGCTAGTTCATGAACAGCGGCAGATAACCCAACTCCACCAACTTGATATCGATCTCCGCCACTCGCTGGACATCAGCCCGTTTGCCCTCATCCATCACCTGTGGACAACTCACGATCAGCGTGCCGCGTTTTGGAATTTCGATGAGCTGGTCGGCGCTCGGAAAATCCCCGGTCCGCAGCACCTGTGGACAAAAACCGACCCAGCCGGCGGTCTGCCGGTCCTTGAACACCTTGGTGCGCAGATAGTGGTCTTTTGGCGCCAGTACACACCAGTCAAGTTCAGGCCACAGTTCAACGGCCAACTGGATGATGCCGATCACCATCGGTTTCACATCAGGGATGGCTGCCACGAGCGCCCCGCCATCCTCGAAGCGCATGCTGGCGACGGAGTCCAGATCGTGTGCGTTGTAATGAAAGGCCAACCCACCCTTCAGGGGATCATCCAGGCCATTCCACACGGAAAACTGCAATTTCGTGGGGAAGTCGTCGTTATGGTTGCTCCGGGCCTCTTCACGCAGAGACTCGAAGTCGTCATTGATCCGCTTGCGCAGCGACTCCTCCCTGGAACCGCCCTGCAGATACCAGTCCCGCAGCAAAGGATGAATCTCGCCAAGGCCTTTGAGAAAGCGCTCGGCCCTTTCCAGCTGCGCCTCATGCGAGACCGCTGAGATCTTCTGTTTGTCGAAACGCAGAACGAATGAAAATTTTCTGAACAAGCGCTCGTCCTCAGTCAGGCTTCAAAAACACGGTCGGGATTTTCACGGCGGTACTCATCCCACTCTTTCTGCTCTTTTGCACGTTGCTTGATGTACTCATCATGATCCTTGGTGCCCGGCATCGGGTTCCAGTAGGCGGTCAGGTTGGTGAGCCCCTTCTCCGCATACTGTTCGGCACAATACTCATAGACCACCCTTTGCAGGAAATGCCATTCAACCGAAACCGGCGGGCTGGGCCGGGCTTTCAGGGAATGTATCTCGGCCGGGGTAATCAGGGTTTTCTCCACATTGGCCCAAGGGCGCGGCAACCCGATAAGCGGAATGAACATGAACGCGTAATTGGCCTTGGCTTCCAGCAAGGTGCAACGCGGTTTGTCGAAACCATCCCACCAGGTGTTGTTCCACCACCACTCGTAGGGCGTCGGGAAAGCAGTCACCCACGCCTGATAGAGCGCGGACTGGGCAGACATACTATGACCTTTGCCGTTATTGGGTATCGTCATGGTTCCCTGTTCGGGGGGGCATTTCACACAGTCCTTGTCCCGCTTGGCCTTGCAGTCGCGCTCGGCTTCCCGAGTCCGTTCAGCGGTCGTCGGAGGCGCATCCACCCTGGGTTTTGCCTGGGGTTGCGTCTGCGGCAAAGGGACGGGCTGCGGGATTGGCCGGGGCGCCGGCAGTGGCTGAGTGGGCCTGGGCGTCGGCATCGGCATTGGCCGTGGAGGAGGCATCGGCAGCCTGGGAGTCGGGGCTGGAATCTCGAATGGTAAACGTGGCCCCAAGCGAGGCGTCATGCGTAGAGCCATGGGCCCTGTGCTTGGCAGAATCCCCAATCCACTCATGGTCGAATCTCCCCGGCGGCTTGCATGTCCCGCCAGTGCTGCATGTTCATCCTGAACGCCACGATATCCTCGTAATCCTCGAATCGCCGCTCGGGGCTATCCGCTACAGGCCTGTTCATGAACGCGATAAAGGCCGGCTGCTTGTCAAAGTCGGTAAAGGTCAATCCATGCCGCACAAAATGCTCGACGGACTCGGGCTCCCTGATGCCAAAACTCCACGCACGCTCACGCAGGTCTTTCAACATCTGTAGAGCCGGCATCAGGCCCTTTCTGGACAACCACTCAGGGTTCTCCTGCTGTACTTCCAGTAACAACCGCTCAAACACTTCGTTCTGACGAATGTCATCCAGTTGTGAAAACTGCTCGGCACTCAACTCAAACATGCTGCTCCCCCACCTGCTCGACACCGTAGCTGAGATAGCAACCTTGCAGGGGTTGCCAGACCAGCCAGTCCTGGACATGACGCATGAGCTGCTGGATCTGGGAGGGTGATATCACCTTGTCCAGCGCACGCCTGACCTCGGGACTGTAGTAACGAAACAGTGCTCGGCGCCCATCCGGCATTTGGCTGAACAACAAGCCCTGGTGATAATCGCGCAGGACGTCGAAAGGCTGATCACTCCAAAGCCAGGAGACCATCGGCGCCTGCTGGTCCCGCGTAATCAGCCAGTTGCCGAATGCCCCGTGCAAACCGCTCCTGGAGTCTGGAAACTCAACCAGTACCGGGCCGGCATGGCTAATTTCATCCAGTGCGCCAGCGCTCAGGAGCCAGTGAAAACGGATGCTGTCGCCCGCCTCTTCAAGGCGTTTGTTCAACGTCAGATAGCGGGCACCATCGATAAGGGCAAGCAGTCTGGACGACGGACCGGAGGGTTCCGAGAGCCGCCAGAATAAAGAGCCGACACGCCTCATGCGCTGCTCCCCAGTGTTTCCAGCGGGACAAAGGTCTGATTGCGCTGAGCGGCCAGCAGCAGGCACTTCAAACATAATCCGGGTACGGAGGGGAGTGCGGCTACTGCGGAGGACGCCGCACCGCCGCCACTGTTGCCGATGATGATCGTCCCCGAACCACCCACAACCACATTGCCGTGACTGCCCAGGGAACCCAGGACAGCGACCGGTTTTCCGTTGATCAGTACGTTGGGAATGACATTGGCGTTCAATGCTGAACCGCAAGCGGTCGGGTCACCCTCCCGGGCGGCGGGCAGGTGATCAAAGAGGACATCAGGCGAGCCACTGGTAATCGGATTGGTACCGTGACCAGGCAAAGGGCAGGCGGTTGGATCGCCAACACGCGCGGCAGGTTTCCCAGACATTTCAACTTCCCTATCGAAACTGGCTAGAAAACCGACTCTGCCGAATGCTCGAAAAACAGACAATCCTCAATCCTTTTCAAAATCTTTCCGAAATGCCGCGCCCCCGCTCCCTCTCCGCCCTGGGATCAGGGTTGGCCAATCCCACCTACGCTTAGGTAGGATGACTGCTCTATTTCCCCCGAGGTTCACCTCATGTTCATCGGCGTTCTGCTGGTTATCACCTGGCTGATCCTGCTGGTCCGCTACCCCGCCAAGGCCTTGCCGGTGTCCATGGCCGCCGCTGTCGGCCTGGGCCTGGTGGCGGTGTGGGTGGTCTGGCTGGACAACCGCGAAGCCCAGCAACTGGCGCGCCTGGAATTGCGTATCAGCTACGCCCCCGAGCATTGCCCGGCGGATCGTCCGCTGCTGCTGAAGATGAACAATGGCAACGATGTGCCGCTGACCGAACTGCGCTGGCGCGTCGCCGCCTACGCCCCCGGCGATACCGTGAACCTGGCCGACAATCAGTACAGCGCCCCACGTTATCGCGGCCCCGGCGAGTTGCAGGCCGGCGCCAATTGGGAAGACTGCCTGCCCCTGCCGCCGCTGCGCCCCGGCTATCGCCCGCAAACCCTGGAGTTTCGCGCCGAGCGCTTGCAGGGTAGTTTCTCCGACTGATTCCCCCTTCCCTCTTTTTGCACAAGGACCGCGCCATGCCCGTTGCGCTGATCACCGGTTGTTCCAGCGGCATCGGCCGCGCCCTGGCGGATGCTTTCAAGGCCGCCGGCTTCACCGTCCTGCCCACCGCTCGCCGGGCCGAAGATGTGGCCATGCTGCAAGCCGCGGGTTTCGACGCGGTGCGACTGGACGTCAACGACGGCCCGGCGCTCACCGCCCTGGGCGAGCGCATCAACCAGCAACACGGCGGCCTCGACCTGCTGATCAACAATGCCGGCTACGGTGCCATGGGCCCGCTGCTGGATGGCGGTGTCGAGGCCATGCAGCGGCAGTTCGAAACCAATGTGTTCGCCCTGGTCGGCGTGACCCGGGCGCTGTTCCCGGTGTTGCGCCGCAGCCGCGGGCTGGTGGTGAATATTGGCAGCGTGTCGGGCGTGCTGGTCACGCCTTTTGCCGGTGCCTACTGCGCCTCCAAGGCGGCGGTGCATGCCTTGAGCGATGCGCTGCGCATGGAGCTGGCACCGTTCGGCATCCGGGTGATGGAGGTCCAGCCCGGGGCCATCGCCTCGAGCTTTGCCAAGAATGCCGGGCATGAAGCCGAGCAGCTGTTGACCGAACAATCGCCCTGGTGGCCGTTGCGCGAAGGCATCCGCGCGCGGGCCAGGGCCTCACAGGACCACCCGACGCCCGCCAGCGAATTTGCCGCCAGGCTGCTCAAGGCGGTGCAGCAGGACAAGCCTGCGCGTCTGGTTCGGATTGGTAATGGCAGCCGCGCGTTGCCCTTGATGGCCAGCCTGTTGCCCAGAGGCTTGCTGGACAAGGTGCTGATGAAGCGTTTTGGCCTGGGCGCAAAGCTGTGACGGCCGATCACTGGCAGCGGAATGTCGCCCGACCCTTCCCACAGGTTCCAGCAAGCTCCATGTAGGAGCCGGCTTGCCGGCGACGCAAGCGGTTGTACCCACCCCCAATCCCAGTAGAATGCGCGCACTCGAGGCCTCCACGGCCTCGATCAGGCCGCATGGATCGCTGGCGAACCGCTGAAACTCCCCCCTCTTCCATGCTCGCCGCCATTCAATCGTCGATCAGGGAATATCCATTGAAACCTCAACACCTGCTGCCGCTGGCCTTGGCCACTGTATTGATCGGCTGCGCGCCGTCGCCAGACGAGGAACTGAACGCCACCCTGCCCCAGCTCAGCCTCAAGGAGCTGTTGCCGCAAGCCGTCGCCAACGAGTACTGCAACCCCAAGCTGGACAGCGATCTGCTGTATGGCATCGGCTACCAGCTGTACAACGACGACAAACCCGAGCAGGCCCGCAGTTGCCTGATCATGGCCGCGCCCACCCATGACCGGGCCCTGTGCTACCTGGCGAGCATCGCGGAGCAGGACAGCAGCAAGGACAGCGCCGAGCGCGACCGCCAAGCCTTCGGCTACATGGCCTATTCAGCGGTGAAGAATGACTCCTGCGCCGAGTTCGGCATGTTCCAGAACTTCACCTACGGCATGCGCGGGCAGACTCCGGACATCGACCTGGGCCTGCGCTGGCTGGAACGCTCCGCGCGTCACGGCGATGCGGATGCGCAACAGACCCTGGTACGCCTGCATAGCAACAAAGGCAATCTGCCGCTGGCCTACAGCTGGGCCAAGGTCCTCGATGACCAGGCACAGATCGACGCCCTGAAACAACGGATGAACCCGCAGCAAATCAGCGAAGGCGAACAAGGCTTCGAACAACTGAGCAAGATCGTCACCAGCAAGGACGCCGTGCGCAAAGAAGCCCGCGAGGAGAACATCGCGGTGTACTCGGCGAACATCCATATGGAATACCCCGAGACCTTCAAGGGCCTGTCGGTGGCCGAGCGTCATGCGCTCATGGAGCAGGCCGTGGCCACGGTGAGCGCCCGTCCCGAGTTCAGCACCCGTGGCCAGCTTTACGCTTATGTGATCATCACGCGGCAGGCCCAGTTGAAGCAGGCCGGCGTCGATGTGCTGCAGAACCCGCAGATTGTCGAGCTGCTCAGCGATACCGAGCTGGAAGTGAGTGAGGCGGTAAAGAAGGCCGACGTGATCCTCGGCCAGGCTGCCCTGTAACAGCGGGAACACCGCCGGCCGCGCCTACAGGGACCTTATACATGGCCGCTGTCTTGTAGGTGCCAGCTCCTACAAGGGGGCGGGCTCAGGTTGTTCACCCACACGACCTTGAGCCCTTGGGGCTGCTGGAAAAGGTGCTGATGAAGCGTTTCGGATTAAGCGCCAGGCTCTGAGCATTCAACGCCGGCCATCACGCGCATGACACCGTTGTATGCCGCGCCGATGCCCGTAGAATGCCCGCACTCCAATCGCAAGGAAGCGGCACCTCAAGCACGGAACGGCTGCACCCCGCCCCTGCTCATGCCCTCTTGGCGTCCTCCCTTTTACGATTGAACCTCAGGGACTCTCCATTGAAATCTCGTAGCCTGCTGCCCTTGGCCATCTTCACTCTGCTGCTGGGCTGCAATGCCTCGTCACCGGACGAAAAGCTCAATAACTCCCTGCCGGACCTGAGCCTCGAACAGATCCTGCCCAAGGTCGAGGCCAACCCGTACTGCACGCCGGAGATGGACAGCGAATTGCTGCTCGGCCTCGGCATCCGACTGATCGATGAGGACGAGGTACTGTATGGCGCAGGCCGTACCTTGCTGGCGAGCAAGGAAATTAAAATGGCCCGCAGCTGCCTGATCATGGCCGCCCCTCGCTACACCACGAGCCTGTGCATCCTGGGCAAGATTGTCGGCTCCAGGCAAAACAACTATGACAAAAGCGAAGCCTTCAACTACATCGCCTACGCCGCCAGGAACAATGAATCCTGCGCGGAAGCAGGCCTGTACGACATCTACAGCGTCGGCAAGTTGGGCCAGCCCCCGAACAAGGAATTGGCCATGGGCTGGCTGGAACGCGCCGCCCGCCACGGCGACCAGGACTCGCAACAGGAGATGGTGCGCTGGAGCAGCGAACAGGACAATTTCCCGGTGGCCTATGCCTGGGCCAGGGTCCTGGATGAGGCAAAAACAATCGAGGCCGTGCAGCGCAAAATGAGCCCTCAGCAAATGGCCGAGGGCGAGCAGCACTACACCCAGCTGCTCAGCCAACTCACCCCCGAAAAGGATATTGAGCAGGCGCTGCGCAAGGACCTCATCGCCCTGAGCTCAGGGGATCTGTACTACAGCCACCCGGAGGTGTTCGAGGACATGTCCCCTATGCAACGGCATGCTTTCGTGGCCCAGTTGGTGGACATGCTGGACCTCTACCCGAAGTTCCACACGCGCGGCCAAGTGGTGGCCTACGCCTTGATTTCCCGCCTTGTGCAAAGTACCGGACCGGCCGTGGACCTGTGGCAGGACCCGGCACTGCATGCCTTGCTGGTCAATGATGACCTGAGCGTGGAAGACACCGTGGCCAAGGCCAAAACCATCCTGGCCAAGCGCAAGCAATAACTTGAGAGGCTGGCGCTACTTCTTTTGAAGCGCCGCCGAGGTGTCGCGTGCGCAAGGCCCAAGAGCCCTTTGCCGTGGCCAAACAGATGCTGCGGTTTCGGTTGTGCGCCCTCTCAAACCCAGTAGAATCCCCGGTCTTGAGCGCCCGCGCTCAAGCAGCATGGAATCGCTGGCGTCGACACTGAAGCACGGAACTGCTCAAGCTCCACCCTCTCCTGTCCTGTCCCTGCTGCATTCCATGCGCCTCTTCATTCAATCGCAGATCAGGGAATATCCATTGAAATTGTTCAACGTGCTGCCACTGGCATTGGCTGTCTTGCTGGCGGCCTGCGCCACCACGGCTCCAGAAAAAACCGAGCCGAAAGTCCCCGAACTGAATGACACCCTGCCCAAGCTGACCCTGCAAGGCGTCCTGCCCAAGGTCAGTGCCAACGAATACTGCAACCCGGCCATGGACGCCGATGTGCTGTACGGCGCCGGTTACAAACTCTACGAGGCCGAGGACTACACGAACGCCAAGAGCTGCTTCGCCATGGCCGCGCCGAACTACACCCGGGCGTTCTGCTACCTGTCCACCAGCACCGATCAGCAAACGGACAGACCCAAGGCTGAGCGCGACCGCGAGTCCTTCAACTACATCGCCTACTCGGCGTCGCAGAACGATTGGTGCGCCGAGTACGGCATGTACGCCACCTACTGGTTCGGCGATAAGGACATCCCTCAGGACAAGCATCTGGCCGTCCGCTGGCTGGAGCGCTCGGCCCTGCATGGCAACCCGGAACCGCAGCAGAGCCTGGCCGACGCCGCCGAAGAGTCTGGCGACCTGGTGCAGGCCTATGCCTGGCTGAAGGTCATCGATAACACCGAAGACACCAGCCAGCTGGATGCCTTGAAAGGCAAGATGAGCCCGGAGCAACTGGCCGAAGGCGAACAACGCTTCAGCGAGCTGAAGGCGCGCGTGACCAGCAAGCAGGTGATGTACGACGAGGCGCGGGCTGAGGAGGTCGCCATTTTCTCGGCCGAGATCCATTTCGATATCCCCGACCTGTTCAAGGGCATGACGACGGCCGAGCGCCAGGCCTTTGTCAAAGCGGCCATCGCCAAGGCCCGGGACAGCGGCAAGTTCAAGCTGCATTACGCGGTGACCCAGTACATCATCGTCTCGCGGCTGGCCCAGCAGCGTTACCCCGGTGTCGACGTGCTGCAGAACCCGAAGCTGGTGGTCGCCATCAACCACGTTGACGACGGCTTGGAAGCTACGGCGAAGAAGTCCCTGGCGATCATGCAGAAAAGCTACAA
>NZ_JACNAC010000046.1:0-57679 GCF_017349775.1 Pseudomonas sp. GW460-12-10-14-TSB1 | reverse complement strand
TCCGGCGCCGGCGGTGAGCACCTGGCCCATGATCACTTCATCGACCTGGGCGCCCTCCAGGCCGGTCTGGGCCAGCAGCTGGCGGATCACCGCGGCGCCGAGATCGACCGCGGGGATGTTCGCCAGCGAACCCTGGAAACTGCCGACCGCGGTGCGGGTGGCGGCAACGATTACGACGTCTTGCATGGTCTGGTTGCTCCTCAGGCGAACTGCATTTCAGGCACGTGGGCCGGCACGATCAGCTTGCCGGCGGTCTTGCTGACGATTTCCTCGACGCTCACGCCCGGGGCGCGCTCCTTGAGGATGAACGCGCCGTTCTCGATCTCCAGGTAAGCCAGGTCGGTCAGCACGCGCTTGATGCAGTTGGCGCCGGTCAGCGGCAGGCTGCAGCGCGACAACAGTTTCGACTCGCCGTCTTTCGAGGCGTGGGTCATGGTGACGATGATGTTGTCCGCGCCGGCCACCAGGTCCATGGCGCCGCCCATGCCCTTGACCAGCTTGCCGGGGATCATCCACGAGGCGATGTTGCCCTGCACGTCGACCTCGAAGGCGCCGAGCACGGTGAGGTCGATATGGCCGCCACGGATCATCGCGAAGGATTCGGCGGAAGAGAAAATCGACGCGCCGATGCGCGCGGTGACGGTCTGCTTGCCGGCGTTGATCATGTCTGCATCGACTTCGTCGTCGGTGGGGAAGGCGCCCATGCCGAGCAGGCCGTTTTCCGATTGCAGCATCACTTCCATGCCGTCGGGGATGTAGTTGGCCACCAGGGTCGGGATGCCGATGCCGAGGTTCACGTAGAAGCCGTCCTGCAGTTCGCGGGCGACGCGTTGAGCCATTTGTTCGCGGGTAAGAGCCATTTTTATTCTCCGTCAGTCGTTGGGCGGGCGATTACTTGCGCACGGTGCGCTGTTCGATGCGTTTTTCGAACGTGCCGCAAATGATCCGGTCGACGTAGATGCCGGGGGTGTGGATCTGCGTCGGGTCCAGCTCGCCCGGTTCGACGATCTCTTCGACCTCGACCACGGTGATCTTGCCGGCGGTGGCCGCCAGCGGGTTGAAGTTCTGGGCGGTGTGGCGGTAGACCACGTTGCCGAAGTGGTCGGCTTTCCAGCCTTTGACGATGGCGAAGTCGCCGGTGATGGACTCTTCCATCAGGTAGGCGCGGCCGTTGAATTCACGGGTTTCCTTGCCGTCGGCGACCGGGGTGCCGACGCCGGTGGCGGTGAAGAAGGCCGGGATACCGGCGCCGCCGGCGCGCATTTTTTCGGCCAGGGTGCCTTGGGGGGTCAGCACCACTTCGATTTCGCCGCTCAGCAGCTGCTTCTCGAACAGGGCGTTTTCACCGACGTAGGAGGCCACCACCTTGCTGATCTGCCGGTCTTCCAGCAGCACGCCGAGGCCGAAGCCGTCGACGCCGCAGTTGTTGGAGACCACGGTCAGGTCGCGGGTGCCGCGACGCTTGATCTCGGCGATCAGGTTTTCCGGAATGCCGCACAGGCCGAAGCCGCCGGAGATCACGGTCATGCCGTCCTTGAGACCTTCGAGGGCTTCCTCGTAGGACGCCACGCGCTTGTCGAAACCTGCCATCTGCACATCCTCTTGTTATTGGTATTTGCGTTGCCAGCCGGCTGGCTGGCCGTATGAAGAGAGTGAGCCGCAGTGTTGCGCCGAGGCATTCATTTGTTAAGTTTATTTTTAAGGTTGATTGATTTATAAAACAGAATAATTAGCCGCAAGCCGCAAGCCGCAAGCCGCAAGCCGCAAGCCGCATCTGGCTTGCAGCTTGCTGCTGCTTCTCTCTTGGAGCTTCCTATGACCGTCAAACAGATCCGCGCCTTCCTGGCCGTGGCCCAGAGCCTGAGTTTCGCCGTGGCCTGCGAGCGCCTGCACCTGTCGCAGTCGGCCCTGAGCCTGACCATCAAGGCCCTGGAGGACGGCCTGGGCGGACGGCTGTTCAGCCGCAACACGCGCAACGTCGCCCTGACCCCGGAAGGCGAGGCCCTGGTGCCCCTGGCGCGGCGCCTGATCGCCGACTGGGACAACGCCGAGGATGAACTGCGCCAGCGTTTCACCCTGCAACGCGGGCGGGTGACCCTGGCGGCCATGCCGTCCTTTGCTGGCAACCTGCTGCCGCCGATTCTCAAGACCTTTCGCGCGCGCTACCCGCAGGTCAACGTCACGGTCAACGACGTGATCAACGAGCAGGTGCTGGAGATGGTCCGCGACCGCCAGGTGGAACTGGGGGTGGCCTTCGAGCCGCAGCAAAGCGCATCGCTGCAATTCACTCCGCTGTACATCGACCGCTTCGTCGCCGTGGTGCCCAGCGATTCACCCCTGGCCGACCTGAAGGACATCGACTGGCAGTCGCTGCTGGAACAGCCCTTCATCACCCTGCAACGACCGTCCACGGTGCGGGTGATGCTCGAAGAACATCTGCGGGCGCGGGACATGAAACTGCCGGTGGAATTCGAAAGCCATCAACTGGCGACGGTGGGGCGCATGGTCGCCAGCGGCCTTGGCGTCAGCGCGGTGCCGGCCCTGTGCGCCGGGCAGATGCGCGAGCTGGGCGCCCGCTGCATCACCCTGCGCGACCCGGTGGTGGAACGCGCCATCGGCGTGCTGACCAACCCCGGGCATGAACTGTCCAGCGCCGCCCAGGCGCTGTTCGACATTCTGCGCGGGGCCGGTCTGGCCGAGCGCCTGTCGGTGGCCTCCTAGGAGGTCAGGCGCTCGGCCAGCAGCGGCAACAGCTGCTCGCAGGAGGCGGCGATCTTCAGGTCCAGCAGTTCATCGGCGCGGGTCTTGCCGAAGTTGATGGCGATCAGCGGCTTGCCCTGGTCGGCCATGACCTTGCACAGGCGAAAGGCCGAATAGGCCATCAGGGACGAACCCACCACCAGCAGGCCGGCGGCCTGTTCGACGCTGTGCAGGGCCTTGGCGGCGGTGGCCTGGGCCATGTTCTCACCGAAGAACACCACATCCGGTTTCAGCCGCTCGCCATCGCAATGGGGGCAGCGGGGCACCTGGAAACGCTCTTCGAACATCGGGTCGAGCAGGGTATCGCCGTCGGGCGCCTGCACCGCGTCGACGCCAGCCAGGTAGGGGTTGTGCAGTTCCAGCAACTGCTGGATCGCCTGCCGATCGCTGCGTTGCGTGCAGTCCAGGCAGACCACCCGGTGTAGGTTGCCGTGCAGTTCGATCACGTCGCGGCTGCCGGCCTGGTCGTGCAGGGTATCGACGTTCTGGGTGATCAACCCGGCGATCTTCTGCCGCGCCTGCAAATGCGCCAGGGCCTCGTGGGCCGCGTTCGGTCGCGCCTGGCGGATCCGCGGCCAGCCGAGCATGGCCCGCGCCCAGTAGCGGCGCCGGGCCTTGGGCTCGGCCAGGAACTCCTGGTACATCATCGGCTGGTTGCCGCGACGCACGCCGTCGTTGTCGCGGTAGTCGGGAATGCCCGAAGGGGTGCTGATGCCGGCGCCGGTGAGGACCAGGAAGGGGCGCTCGGCCATCAGTCGCTGCAACTGCTCCAGAGGGTTGTCCAGGCTGTCGGTCATGTGCGTCCTCCTACTCTGGTGGTGGCGCTGCGGACCGCAGCGAAGCCATACCTTGTGCCTGACGAGGAGTTTAGACAAGGGCGCGGGAGCTGGACGGTGGTGGTGCTGTCCAGCTTCCCGGGGAGGCGATTCAGGAGGACTGCGCGTTGTCGTCCTGGGGTTCTTCGCTGGCTTCTTCTTGCCCCGGCAGTTCGGTGATCACGCTGAAGTCACTGACTTCCACCGCGCCCAGGCCGTAGCCCAGCAGGTGGAAGGAGAAGGCCTTGCGCGATTCCGGGTTGGCGAAGCTGAAGTCCATTTCCAGTGGCTGGTCGGGGGTGACCAGCATTTCTTCCGGCAGGCCCAGGGCCACGTCCTGTTCGCGCTCCTTGCCCTTGAGCAGGATGTAGGCGTTCTGCTGCGGGTCGGCCGAGCGCACGGTGAAGCGCACGCGGGTCAGCGAGCCCTTGGGCATTTCCAGGTACTGCGCGCCGATCAGGTTGTCGGCCCAGTCGTCCTTGATCTGCGCTTGCAGCGGGATGATCGCCGGGCTGCCGAACTGGTAGTGCAGGTTCAGCGGCGATTGCAGCAGGGTGCGGTCCAGGCCTTCGGCGCGGGCGCTGATCTGGCGCGCCCGCAGGCCGCCGTACTGGCCCTTGAAGGTGGCGCTGTCGGCGATGAAGCCGGGGCTGGCGTAGTAGCGGCAGCGCTGCTGGAAATCGCATTCGGTCAGGGTGCCCTGGCCATCGTGATAACGCAGCTTGCCGTTGGTGTAGGACATGATTTCCCGGCCCAGGGCGTAGTCGCGCAATAGCGAGCGACCGCTGAGGCTGTCCGGCACCTGGAAGCCGAAATAGTCGAGCACCGAGGCGCTCAGGTCGACATGGCCGTAGGTCCCGGACTTGAGTTTAGGCAACTGCGCCTGCTCCGGGGCGAGCATCAGGTTGAAGCCCCAGGACGACGCCAGGCGCACGCCATCGATGCCGTGGGACTCGTCCGAGGTGATCACCACCAGGGTGTCCTTCAGCACGCCCTGGCGCTCCAGCTGGTCCATGAACTGGCCGATGGCATCGTCCAGGTAGGCCACCGCGGCCTGCTTGGGTGTGTCGAAGCGGTTGAGGTATTCCTCGGGGGCGGAGTAGGGCTGGTGGGTGCCGACGGTCAGCAGGGTGAGCATCCACGGCTGCTTCTGCTTTTTCAGCTGGCCGACATAGTCCAGCGCGCCTTCGAAGAAGGCCTTGTCGTCCTTGCCCCAGGGGAAGTCCAGGTAGTTGGCGTTGCTGAACCACTCCAGGCCGTGGGTCGAGTCGAAGCCGATGTGCGGCATGATCTTGTCTTTGGCCATGAAGCGCAGGCCGGCGCCTTGCAGGTAATGGGTATTGAAACCCTGCTTGCGCAGCTGGGCCGGCAGGCAGGCCTGGTTGCGCTGGCTTTGGGTCAGCAGCTCGATGCCCTTGGGCGTACCGTTGTCGAGCTTGTCGTAGTCGCCGCAGAGCATGGCGTACAGGCCGCGGATGGTCTGGTGGCTGTGCAGCACGTAGTCCGGGGTGTTCATGCCGCGTTCGGCCCAGGCGCTGAGCTTGGGCATCAGGTTGTCCTGGTAGCGGCTGTGCAGGGCGTCGCGGTTGGTCTTGATATAGGCGCCGGGAATGCCTTCCAGGGCGATCACCAGCACGTTGCGCGCCTGGCCCGGGGCGGCCAGCAGCGGCTCGCCGTCGAGGTCGAGCTGGGTCAGGCCGGCCATCTGCACCGGCAGTTCGGGCACATCGCCTTCCAGCCATTGTTCCAGCTGCACCTGGCCCTGGCCGGCCGCGGCCGCGAGCAACTGGTGCGGCAGGTTGAACAGGCGCCATTGATCGGCTTCGCTGGGGTTCAGGTATTGCACGCCGCCATGGGCCAGCCACAGCAGCGCCGGGGCGGTCCAGGCATGGCGTGGCAAGCGCGGGGCGCGGGTGCCGCGGGCCGCCCATTGCACGCCCAGCCACAGCACCAGGCCGGACAGCAGCGCCGCCGCCAGCCAGGGATGGGCCAGGCCGCCGCCGGTGGAGTTGCCGACGAACTGCGGGTCGAACAGGTAATGCAGGTCAGAGGCGTTGGGCAGGCGGCCCACGGCGCTGACCAGCTCGGCGCTGGCGATGCTCAGCAGGCTCCACACCAGCAGCACCGGCAAGGCCAGCCACCAGGGGCGGCGGTACAGCAGCAGGGTCAACAGGCCCGCGGTGCCCAGGTCCGAGAGATAGCCCAGGGGATCGGACCAGCCGAGCAGCGCACGCGCCACCAGGGGCACGAGCAGCACCAGGCTCAGCAGTGCGCCGAGGGGCGCCAGGGGATGATGGAAAACACGCCGGATGAAATTCACAAAAAACCTGCCAGTCATTAAATTGTCACGCAAATGTGCGCCATGGTAACAACAGCTGGCGGCAAGACGTTTCTTATTCGAGAAGGAAATAAGCTCCCGGGCCGCTGGCGAAACGGCCCGGGGGGCTACAGGACGGTGGCTTGAAGCCCGTATTCAGGCACTTGGCGGCGGGGCCAGGGAAGGAGGGGATGGCGCTTGGATTTACTATTTCAGAGTGATGCCGGGCGCGAAAAATCCGCGCCCTGAATTGAGATAAATGGCACTTGTATCTTTTGCATCCAGTGCAAAGGAATATCAAAACAGCCCGCCGCGTTGAAGGCCAGCACTTCGTTATTCGCTCTCTTGCTCTGCAATCCACCCTGGTTCCGTAGGTCGGTATTTCTGGCTAGGGAAATTGGGTGACTGTGGCCAGTCTCGTAGCAGTTGCACATATGCAAGCAACTCGCTGTATTGAGCAGCGGTCAGACTGGTTTGGATGGTCAGCTCAAGCTCGTCACGGTGCCGCTCCCGCAACCACTTCACGCTGTCGAGTTCCGCGTCTCGCCAGAAACGCTCTTGGTTCGCTATCGCCTCGGGATCAGGTGTTGGTTCGACCAGTACTGGCCGTCCCTGATCGTTGAGCACAATGGATTGGCCGCTCGCTTCCCCGGCCAAAAGCATTACCCGTTCCTCTTTGGTGATCTCAATGGCATCAGACGGGATGCTCTTGGCCGCATAGGTAGCAGTGTCCAAGAAGCTGCGAGACGCAAAGTGATAATAGATAGCCATGAAGCCTCCTAGCAGCCAACCGCGAACCAGGCGATATCGCCGGCCGATGCTGTGTAATTGTTCTGAACTCGAATCTGCGACGAAGAAAGGAAGATCGCACCTGGTGCAAACGCAGCGGGTGTGGTCATTGTTGAAAAATGCATCGAAGCCAGAATGCGAAGCGGGTTCGTCGGGAATGCGATAGGCAGCGAGATGTCTCGCGTCGGTCCCTGAGATCCGGCTGTTGCTGTCGCTTGGGGAACTCCCGTGGCAATTCCCCACTGGAAAATTAAGCCGCCCAGCCATACCGGAAGCGCGATGTACCCGGTCGAACCGAGTAACATCGAGACCCCCATGCGCAGCTTTTTGGGGGTTACGATAGTCGTGTCATCGGTACCAGCATTGACCAGCGTCTGTGTAGCGATACGCGCAATGCCCAGCACGCTCTCAGTCGCCTGAATGACTTTGGCGGCAATAGCCTGGAACACGCGTAACGCGTTCATGGGCTTGTTGGTATCGGCACCAGTTTCAGCCTCCGACTGACTGGCGAAGCTGACCCCATACCCACCAAGGCTGTTTGGCGTGCCGACCACACTGCCCCAAGGCACGTTGGTCAACCCGCCACCGTTGGCGGTCAGCGGACCAGAAATGTAGACACCATCAGCCTGGACACGCACGCCGTAGCCAAAATTCCAAGGGGCGCTGCTGAGCCCCATATAAAGGCAGTTCACGGAGTCATTGTTACCCCAGGCGCCAAACCCGCCGAGAATATCAGCGCCCGAAAGTGTACGGACGTGTAATCCGCCAGCCCATGATGTTGTGGCTGATGCCATCACGTCCACGCTTCTGGCACCGACCATTCTGACGTTTTCGGTAAAAGAACCACCTGTGATGCCATAGCCTTCCAGTGTGGTTGGCTTGCCGCTGGTGATCTTGGACCAATCGAGGTCCGGTATATCCAAGGCGTTGAGAGCCGCACCGCCCGTTACTAGGCCTTTTGCGTTGACCTGGACTTTCGGATACGTGCCGGCAGAGACGCCACTGTTGGCCAGCGTCACGACAATGTTGGCATTTGCGGTGCCGTCAAAAGCCGCGCTGCCAGTGACTGCTCCCGAGAGCGTGAATGTTCGCGCCGTTGCCAACTGTATGGCCTTGCCAATGGTGGTCGCGCCATTGATGACCTTCTCGATCTGATCCTTGAGCCACTGTGTACGGCTCGCCAGTTGCTTGGCCTGCAGGTTGTCGATGCCCTCGGGGCCACCGAGGACAGGATCAGAGGTTTCAAGCTGGTAAATTCCGGACGTCCATTCAATCGGTTCTGGTAGATCGGCCATTAGCTGCTCCCACGGTTGTATTGACCGTCACGACGTGCAACGCCGTTGTGCCGGATCGCGACTTCCTGATAGTCGAGAGACACCAGGCGGCAGCGTGCAGGGGCGACGGAAAGAAGAAGGCGGCGCACCAGCGCAGCCTGGTCATTGGTGATGACGCGTTTTAGAAAGACGCGGTAAAGCGCCCAGGCAGATGGGTCGCCGTGGACGTGGTTGCCGTTGCGAGTGATTGAGCCGTTGCGAATCTGGTTGTTCAGCCCCTCCTGGATCGTCACCTCACCAAAGCCCAGCAAGCGGATAACTTCGCGGATGGCCCAGGGTGTGCCCTTGTATCGATGCAGCTCGGCCGAACTCTTGATCAGGTTGCGCTTGGCATCCTCGGACTCGGCCAGCAGCCATGCTGCCTCGTCGATGAGCGAGAACTGATCGGCCAAGACAGGCAGCAGTTGCGGTTTCACCAGGTCGACCAGGTACACCAACATCGCGTTGATATCGAGACTGTCAAACGTCTCGTTGAGCAGCTCGCAGAGCAACTCGAAGCGCTCATCACCAGCCAGGGCTGGTGGTAGCTGTTGCTCAGCCATATGCCACCCCTGCATCCTCCAGCAGGATCGATGTGCAGTTCGCCCACTCATTACTCAGCAGCTCGCGCCAGGCGCTGGGTAACTCCAGTTCGGCGCGATAAACGCCATTCACCTGCAGCAGTGCGGTGATTTGTTCCTGGACAAGATCACGGCCGAGCCCCGCACGGCGCTCAATCGCATACGCATCGGCGGCAGCCCTGGCCGTCTTCATCGCTTCGGCTCGATCTGCTGTCGCGTAAAAGGTCAGGCGCGCCTTGATGGAGTAGGTCACCTCGGTAGGTGCAAGGGCGTGCACGGTGTCGCATAGCGGACGCAGCTTTTCACCCGTGACCTGGCTTTTGATCTGCTGCAGCAGATCGTCCGTAGGCAGGCCGGTGTTGGTAAGCGGGAACAGAGCTACATGGCCATCTAGCTGGCCGTCATCCGGCCCATGTACAGCGACATCGATTATCGACTGATGTACAGCCAAGGCATGGTAGCGATAGGCGCCACGACTGCCGGCGTTGCTGAAAGCTTCGGGGGCAAGAATGATCCGCTCGCGGTAGCGGTCATCATCTTCATCCTCGGCACCATCGGCGGTGACACTGGTATTAGTCGCGGTCAGACCTGCTGCAGGTGAGTTACCAATGCTGCTGATCTGACCAACGGCCCAACCGTTGCCAACCATCCCGGCCGCAAGACAGGTTGCTGTGGTGCCTACCTGTGTCTGGCCAGCGAGGATGGTTGCATCCTGGTCAGTCAAGAAAGTGATCTTTGCGTCTTGGGTGCTGACCCGAGTGCCGGCAGGAATCAGCAGCGACTGCTGAACGGCAGCCGGCATGGTGAAGCGGATTGGGCACCGCGCTGGGGCGGCCAACAGCCTGGGAGTTGCAACCAGTTCGCCCAGGTAATCAAGAATGGGGGCCTCTGCGAAACGCACCAGAGACTGCTCGCCGGCATTCTGAATGGCCATATCCGAGAGCGTTTTGGTGTAGGCAATCAAGTCGATAAAAAGCCGCTCGACCTGGGCGGGATACAGGGTTTTCCCCGACTTGGCCTCATAGCGGGCAATCAGGGCAGCTTCGGTCGCGGCCGGATCGATATCGACAAAGACGGGCTTAGGCAGCTCGCGCATAGGGCACCTCCGTCAACTGGGTGACACCATCCGCAACACGCCACTGTACCCGCACCCTGATCTGCGACTCTTCAATCTGCACCTCTACCTGCACGACCGAGATGCGGGTTTCCCAACGACGAAGAGCGTCGACCGTTTCCCGCACCAGGTGCGGCGTCACTCGGTTGACAGGCCAGTCGATATACAAATGCAGGTTGCTGCCGAAGTCCGGCCGATGAGCGTCTGCACCTTTGGGCGTGGTGAGGATGATGCGAATGGACTGGTCGATATCGCGCAGACCCTCGACAACCTCCCCGGATGTACCGAGGGCGGGCTGCCAGTGGGCGGCGGTGATGCTGGTATAAGGAGTGGGCGTCGTCATGCACCCATAATGCAAAAGCCTGCTGACGCAGGCTTTTAATCGAGTTTAAAGAGACTCGTGCGGACCCGTTGTATCATTGCCTACGCCGTCTTGGCATGTCGCAGCCTGGGAGTTATATGGAACTACTTAAGACTATCAAGGGTGAATGGGCAGTGATCTCTACAGCTCCATTCACCTTCCTGATCCTAGCGGCTCTTATGTCCGCCGCAGCCTATTTCGTTGCTCGCTGGCGTTATACGGCGATTATTGATGAAGCGAAAGCCAAGCAGGAAACGCTTACAGAACGCCTTCATTTGAGGTCAGAGCAGGTAGAGTCATATCGAGAGAAGGCATCTAAATATGATCAAATGCTAACTGAGGTTGTGGACTCTGGAACCACCGAGTTAAGGGATAAAGCATTAAGGTTGGTCGCTGATATCAGGGAGTTTGTTGGGCGCTTTAAGCGCCTGGAAAGGTCAGATCTTGAGGATAGATTTTTCGAAACAACACACATCGGCACAGATTTTAAAAGCGATCTGCAATGGGAGCGCCAGACTCAGGCACTGATCAACAATACACTCGAACGTAACGGTGAGTACGACCGACGTTTTAAAATCGAAGCAATCATATTGCGAGATGAGTTGCGTAGCCGATTGCCGGATTACAAACCAGATGGTGTCCGTCCGCTTTTGTATGAAAAACCGACTAACGCTATTGGTTTCAGCTCTGTTGCTGATGATCTTGAAAAGATGGCCAAACTGCTGAAATAGGTGGCTTCCATTCAATGGCTATGGTGGTTCGAGTTGCCACCGACATCCAAGATAGTCCCGGTCGCATTCACGTCGCCATTCACCTGCAGGTTGCCATTCAGGGTGACCTGCGGGATGTCCAGAGTCGCTGAGGGCGCCTTCACCACCACTGGCTCACCGGCTTCAACCGTGATGTTCCGGCCGCACTTCACCAGCAACGCCCCCACGCAATCCAACGTCATCACCCCGGCCGCACGGTCGTAAGTGGAGACTGTCCCGTCACTGAACCGCACATAGTCGGTGTCCTCGTCGACCACAGGCGGCGGCTCGGCTGTCGAATAGACCCCGCCCAGGTAAACACCACCTACACCGTCAGAGTCCAGCAGCACCGCACCCTGTTCCTTCAGCTCTGGCATCAGTGGCCGGCGCTGAGTGCCCTGGGTGTTGCGCTGGGGGACGTTGAGCCAATAGCTCTCAACGCCGTCACGGTCATCCAGTCGCACCCGGACACGACATGTCATGTAGTCCACGGCGCTGATTTCGCCGTACTCCAGTTGAACGCCCATCAGACGACCACCTCTTGTTGAAGGCCGTAGGTCGACAGCGCCAGGTCGGGCTTGGTGCTGTCCTGGGTCATCGAGATCGAGGGCGCCGAGACACGACAAGACTCAAGATCGACGGTGTATCCACCGCTACGGGTCATTTCATGTCGCGCTGACGTGATCAGGTAGTTGCCACCGAGCATGCCTGCGGCTGCCAGCGTGACGATGTTGCCACTGAGCAGGTTGGGTCGGCCCATGGCTGTCCAGGCGCCTGTTGTGCGCTCCCGGTTGGCCTTGGCCAGCTCGGCCTTGGCTTTCGCCTTGGCCTCTTCGGCCGAGGCACTGCGCTTGCGCTTCTTCTTGGTGTCGCCGCTTGTCGTGGCCTTACTTGAGCTGCTCGGCACCGCGACTGTTTCACGTTTATTGTTGATGGTGTACGAGATCAGCTTTTTGGTCGCCGGCTCCTTGTGCTTGACCTCAACGGCTTTCGGTACTTCCCGGATCTGATCGCGAAGATTGATGTTGCTCAGGTCTCCCAGTACCAGGGACGCCACCGGCACGCCCTTGACCAGTTCGCTGATGGCATGGAACACCATGCGCTTGCCGGTCACCTTGAACGCATAGTCGTACTCGCCCGCCAGGTTGCGCAGGAACACCAGGTCCGACTCCTGTTGTGTCAGCCGGTCGAGCTTGATCGGTTCGATACTGCCGATCAGCTCCAACCCCTGGCGGGTGGCGATCTGCTTGGCTACCGCGTCCAGGGTCGTGTTTTCGTAGGCCTTGTGTTCAGGCGTGCGCAACGGGCTGTTGATGCCTGTGCCCAGGGCGCGGATGGTGACCGTAAACGGCGGGCCTCGCAGTTCGACCCCATCGATCTCAAACCGGCCCACCGTGCGCAGTGGCTGCCCCTCCCAGCCAATAGACAGCGCCAGGCTATCGCCCTGTCCTGGATACCAGGGACCGCGCCATTTGCCTTCGGCGTCTTCCAGCTCGACATCCAGGCTGTCGGCCAAGCCTGACAAGAAGTCCTGGTAGGTCAGTGACAAGAGGTGTTCGCTGACGTTGTGGGTGATATTGCGCTGCTGGTAGGTCAGGACGAAGCGCGCCTCGGGCACCTGCCCGGGAATCATCGCATCCATGGCGGCAGATCCTCGGTTGTCGCTACGGGTTCAAGGACCGGAATGGCCAGAGTCAAACCGGCCGGCAAGGCTCCGGTGATCGGCACATGCATGTTGGCCTGAACGATCGGCAAATACCGATGAGCATCGCCGTAGTAGCGCCAGGCCAACTGGTCCCAGCGTTCACCCTCGGTCGTGATATGGGTCAGAAACATCACGCTTTCCTCGTCAGAACTTCTGCAGCAAGGCCCGCCAAGCGGGTACTGGCACCGTCCATGGTGGTGAGGGCCTGGTCAAGCGACTGACGGGACGCAGTGAACCGGTCAACGATGTTGCCCAGGTCTACCGGGTCGAGCGCTGATCGCGCACCTGTCACGCTGCTCAGGACGTCTTCGCCCAGGCGCGACAGGTCGGCGCCGTCATCGAGCAGGCCCGCGGCTGCAGTCAGTCCCTGCAAAGGCTCAATGGCCCTGGCAGTGACACCCAGCAGTTGGGGCACCTGGCCTAGGATCATCGAGGCGTTGCCACTCTTGACCGTCTCGTACAGGTTCTGGCCAGCCTTCAGCATGTTGCCGGCCGTCTTGGCATGACCGATCACCGCTTGCACGGTGCTGGGGGCAGGCATCAGCCGTGAGATAAGTCCGGGCGATCCTGCAGCAGCAGCTGACGTACCGTTCAACGCCGTATCGAGCAGCCCGGCGCGAGTCACCTTGCGAGTGAAGGCCCCGGTGTACTCCTTCAGGCTCAGTTGCACCACTGCAGACTGAATCTGACCCGTTGCCGTCGCACGGCGGACGGTGTTGCCGATGTTGGTGATGACATAGGCGCCCAGGTACTCGCCGGAGCCCATCACGAACGCCAAGGGCTCGTGCTTGGCCTTGGCCTGGCGCAATGCCCGCAAGCGCGCCTCGGGATCGCCAAGGACAGGATGCAGCTCGATGGTCAGGTTGCATTCGTCCAGCCCTTCGCCGATCCACTCCAACAGGGGCTTGCCCTGGATGCGGGCATGCTCGGCCCAATCGGCCGATCCACTTTGCTCCATGCCGCTGATGCCACCGGCAACGGTGAATTCGATCTCGCCCAGGATGGCAAACATCAGGCTATCCCTCCGTCACCCGAGCCGTAGCTCAGGCGGCGCTTGTCGTGCATGTAGCGCTCCATCATCCGTAGAAACTCGGGATAGCTCGCCTGCAGAGCCTGGCCAACCTGATCGCGCACACCAGGGCCACCTGGCACGGTGATTTGCGGAGAGAAGTTGAAGACGGGTTGACCGCCTGCAGCTGGAGCAGCACCAGGAGCTGTGCCGCCACCATTGCCCATCATGCTTGCCCTGGATACGTCGGCCGGGTTCGGCGGTGCGAGGTCGACACCCGATTGCGCCGCCATGCCAAGCGCGGCCTTACGCACCAATCCGGCCTGTGCACTGATGCCAATCGCGGCACCTTCGCTGATGTTGGCCCCGTAGCCCATGAATACGCGGCTCGGCGACTGTATACCCAGCGTCTCGGTGAACCAGCCTTTTACCGATGAGCCGACACCGACCACGCTTTCTTTCAGCGAGCTGGCCATGTTGCGAATGCCGTTGATCAGGCCAGTGACAATCATGCCGCCGAACTCGCTGAACTTGCCGGGCAGCTCAACGCCGAAGTAGCTCATGACTCCGGCAAAGGCCCTGTAGAAAAGGCCCAGCGGAGAGAAGTTGGCGATCAATCCGACAATGCCACCCAGGCCACCGCTGAAACCGGCCTTGATCTCCCCCCAAAGGCCCACGAAGAACCCTTTGATGGGCTCCCAATAGCGATAGATCAGGTATGCCGATAGAGCGATTCCCGTGATGAGCAAGCCGATGGGATTCATCAGCAGGGCTCGACCAAGCCATAGCACAGTCTGACCAACCAGCTTCAGACCAAACAACAACGTACTGCCCAGGACTTTGCCCAGGGCCAGCGCCCCGCGTGCGGCCAACAACAGCGGTGCACCCAGGGCCATAGTCAGGCCGCGCAAAAAGAGCCCGCTGAATCTGACAACAGTCACCAAGCCGCGACCAACACGGGATAGGCCGGTGATCAATGGTGTGAACTTGCCCATTTGCCACATGGCACGCAGCAAGGTCCACTTCGCAGAGAGGGTTTTGATAGTCGTGGATATAGCCACGAAAGGCGACAGCACCAGGTTGGCCCCATAGGCAACACCGATGAAGGCCAGTTTGCTGAGCAGAAGACCGCCGACCAGGCCAATGACGCCTTTGATGAGTCCAGGGTTCTCACCTGCCCAGGTAGCAAATGACAGCACTACTGGTCTAACTGCCTGGGTAATGTCCACAAGTGCCGGCAACAGAACGTTGCCAATGGTTATTCCAAGGTCCGATAGATTAATAGTCAGCGCCTTTAGCTGCTCTTTCGGACTTTCCATGCGCTTGTTCCAGTCAGCATCAAGCCCGCCTTTATCGGCGGCATCGATACTGCCCTGTTGAATGCCTGCGAGATCCTTCCTGTTGGCCATAGCTGGCCGAACGAATGACAGTACCTGCTGATCGGCAAACAGCTCCCCCAGCTTGTACGCCTCGTTCAAACGACTGAGGGCAATCTGCCGCTCTTTATCATCCTTGATGGCCATTACCTTCTGAAACTTATCAGCCGCCCCTGGCCCCTTACTACCTACATACTGAGTAATGACCTCCAACATTGCTTGGACGGGAGTAAGACCTTTCCCGACCAAGTTCTTCATAGCGTCTGTTAAATCAATTCCGGCACCTTCAAAGGACTTGAGTGTGTCCTTCGCAGTTAACTTAGAAAGGAAGTTCTTGAAGTTGTTCGCGGCTTCGTCGTTGCTACCGGCGCCGCGCCGAGCGATCTGCAGAGACGCACCGATCTCAGCAACTGCACGCTCACCAGTGACGCCCAGGGCGGCAAATTGGGGGGTAAGTTGTGGCAGCCATTTGGCCATGTCCGCCAGCTCAAACTGGCCACTCTTACCGGCAAAGGCGAGCATGTTCATTGAACGCTCCAGCCCTGCAGCACCGATACCGAGGTTGTCGTTGAGCGCGATGGCCACCGACCCCAGGTCATCCATACTGGCCCGAGTGGCTGTCGCGGTTTTGGCCATTACTGGTGCGTAGGCAGCCAGTTCCTTGGCACTGGAGATGCCACCAGCAATTAACACCGCCGTGCCGGTGGCGACTTCGGTCTGTGTCTGATTCCACTTCAGTGCAGAAGCCCGCATCACATTGCTGAGTTCGGCCTCTTCGGTCGCATCAAAGCCACCGGTAATTGCAATGTCATTTGTTCGGTCCTTGAAGTCGATAGCGGTACGCATCGATTGAACAACCGGCGCACCAAGTACAACCCCTGTGCCGACCGTTTCCATCGCCTGGCCACGCAGTTCGCCACGCTTGTTCTTGAGGGTTTCGCCACGGGCGATGCTGGTATTGAGGCGGTCCTGCTTGATCTTGAGTTGATCAATGGTTCTGCCGACCTGGTCATACTGTCGGCGCATGCGCTCGATGCCAATACCACCACGCGCCAGGGACGCGGCCAGCTCGGTCCCAATGAGTTTCTGCTTGGCCGACAGGCCATCGGTCGCACGCCCGAGCTGCTGCACCGTTGACTTGGCAGAACCGAATGCGGCACTCAAGGAGCCCGAAACAGCGGCCCCTATTCGTAATCCGACTAAGACTTCATTCGCCATAGAATACCCGGCAGGCTATTGGTTTGAGGGGGTGCGCCTGAGGCGTAGGCGCACGGCAGGACAAAGGTCTGGAGAGGCTGCCGATCAGCGGTTCATCTGCTCGGCAGCTTCGATGCGGCGGTCAATCTCACGTCGACACACATCGACCCAAAACAAATACCGATCCATGTTCAGCTCGTCGATTTCAGACGGCTGTAGCCTTAGCACCAGCAACAGTGCCTCGTCCCAGGAGTTCAGCCAGGTCTCGTCCATCAGCCATTCCCCGAAACACCTCGCTGACCGCCTTGGAGTCGGCGATATCCAGGTCCATCAGGTCTTCAATGGTCAGGCCGGTCATCTTGGCCAGCAGAAAATCTTCCATGGCGGCCTCGTCCTTGGTGTGGGTCTGTGCAGCGCTGATGTCTTTGCGCTTCAGGCGCTTGATGGTCAGCGTCGAGATCGTATCGCCAGCGGCGTTTTGGAAAGGAAACTTGAGGGTGAAACTGAGTACTTCGGCCATCTTTGTTGCTCCAGGTTGTCGGTTTAATCGACTGCTTTAAGTGAGCCCTGAGCATCGCACCTGGCCGTGGCGATGACTTTTAATCGAGTTTAAAGACGAAGCCCCGCACGATGGCGGGGCTTCGGGTTGCCGTCCTGGCAGCTCCAGTCCGTGGAGGTAGTCCTTAGGCCTGGCCGATGTTCTTCCGGTACTTGGACAACTGGTCTTCACCACCAACCCGGAAGATGTTGGACAGGTAGTCCAGCAGCACCACTTCATCACCGTTGAGTACCTGGCGCACGTAGGTGGCCGAGAACGGCGTTTCATACTTGGCCGGATCGCGCGGTTTATGGCTGCCCAGTTGGTACTCCTTGCCAGTGATGGTCATCATCGTGACCAGCGGGATCTCGTCGACCAGGCCGCCGTTGTTGAACACCTGGACGTTGGAGCGGCACTGCAACTGAATGCTCTTGAAGGGAGTGACCAGCTTCTTTGCTGCTTCAAAGTACAGGCTGTTCCAGGTGATCTTGCCTTCCAGCTTATCAATGCCATCCGGCAGTTCGATCAGGCCAACCATGCCTAGCCCCTGGAAGTCGCTGGTCACAGCCTTGATCGAGCCCAGATCGATCTCTTCGGACTTGCCAAAGAAGCTGGTGCCGTCCAGGTAGATGTTGGCGTTGGAAATACGGTGTGCGCTAAAACCGGCCATTTATGCGGCTCCCAGGTTGACCAGGTATTCCCCGGTGATTTCAGTTTCGAAGGTGCCGCGCTCAAACGGTACAGGCACGCCTAGCTTGTAACTGAACAGGACGTGCCCCAGCTCAAGCTCGGTTTGTGGATTGCGCGCAGGGTCATACCAGCATTCGCCACCGAGTAACGCCTCGTCGCCAACCAACTTACGGATGAACAGGTTGACGCTTTCAGTGACGCTAGTGATCAGCGAGTCAGTAACAGGCTGGTCAATGAACTGCAGCGAGCTGTAGCGAATCGATTCGTCCACCACGTCCTTGGTACGCCGCACGTTTTCAAAGTTGCGTGTGTGGGTCACGGTAGGCCAGGCAGCGGAACGGTTACCCCACAAGCGCAAACCGGTGCCGAAGGAGTTGAAGACGGTGGTGATGCCGTTTTCGTTGAGCAGATTGACCTCACTGTTCGGGTCATCCACCCGAGCCGTCAGTGGTCGCTCCAGGCCAATCACGCCAACCAGTTCCTGGTTGGACATGCTCCACCAGTAGCCCTTGTCGTTGTCGATCTTCGCCCGTAGGCCTGCTGCACGGATCGACAATGGCTGCAGGCGTGAGCCATCGGTTGGCGCGTCGTACACCTTCACATGCGGATAGCACAGACGCACGCGGTCGTTGCTTGTGTTGAAGTTGATGGCCCCGGCCGGACCGCGCCCTGCAATAGCTTGCTGGACCGTGATGCCGATAGGCGCATCGATATAGGCAAACGCCTTGACCTGCACAGCCGAGGCGATCAACTCGACACTCACCGAATTCAAGGTACTGAAGCCCGGTGCGATGAAGATCTTCGGAAAGTACCCGAGCAAGTTGTAGCTGTCCTGGAAAGCCTTCAAGCCAGTACGCCGGCCGGCAATGGTGACCCCGCCGATGATATCGGCCGGAGTGACTTTGCTCGGATCGGCGTAGGTGTAGTCTGCCTTCACCTGGGCGTTGGCAGGAATGGTTCCGGCCGGCAGGCGGGTCACTCGGCCGGTCAACATGTTCACCGTGTAGTCAGTGCCCAGATCGTAGGTGGTGTTGCCATCCGCCGACTTGATCGTCAGCAGCTGCAGCGCGCCGTGCTGCAGCTGTAGCAGCTCGTTATCACCGAACTGCTTTTCCTGGCCCACGAGACTGGTGCGGTGAATTGCTGGGTCGAGAACGTTGACCACCAGCACCGTCCCTGCGCCATAGGCATAGATGCCTTCCAGAGCTTCAGGAATGCTGAAGCCGGTGAGGTGTGAGCCGAACAGAGCCGCATCTACTTCATTCAGCGATTGGGTCAGCTCGTTGACTGGGCCGATAGGCGCCGTGCCGACCAGGGCGATTACCGCCGACTTGACCACTCGAATGGCCCGAGGGCCGCTTTCGACCTCGATGGTTTCGATACCGTGCAAATAGTTAGCTGCCATTGGGCTTACTCCTGTCCAGGTTTCTGAGACACGGCTGCAGCCTTGCCTGCAGGTTTCGCCTCAGGTGGTGCAAGTACCAGGTGCTTGAGTTCCAGCAGCACCAGGGTGTAATCGTGGTCGGCCGGTAGCTCGACGGGTTTTCCCGGCTGCAGCACCACGTCCAGCAGTTCGCGGGCTTCGCCTACCCGCAGAGTGGCGCCGCTCTGCGGGCCGTTATAGATGTAGCGGGTAAGTGTCATTGGTCTTCCTCGAAACGAACTTGTGTAAGCAACGGGCCACTTTCGGGGCCCATGACCTGCAGTTGAGTGGCGCGCAGGGCGAAGTCCTGGCCGTACTGCCAGAGCCCTTGTATCTGGCCGATGTATTGCTCTGCGACTGGACGGCAGGCCTGATCGCAGTGCGGTGCAAACCAGCCAGTCAGGCAATCGCGGATGTGGTCCAGGTAGCTGACCGCTCCGTCTTTGCCGTTGAGCTGACGAAACACCAGGGTCACCCTGATGACGATGTTGCGAGCCTGAAACATCGAGTCCCCGGCCTCGGAGCCGCCGAAGGTCGATTTGCCGTAGGCCAGCAGGAGTGCCCCCCGTGGGTGGTTTAGGCGGTAACGTGCAGGGTCTTCAGGAAACAGCTCGACTGTCAGTAGTTGGCCGAAGGTCTCCTGCAGGCGCCTCTGCATCGCCTCCAGCAGTTGCACTGTTTGGGTTTTGGGCTGGCTCATTTGTAGCGTCCCCAGAGGTCACCGCTGAACTGTTGAGGACGTGCGCGAACCCGGATTTCCCCAGGCTCCGGTGCAGCCTGTCCGCTGGGCATGCCCAGCGTGACCACGCCGTCCCTGATGCTTTCCAGGAGCTTGATGGTGTCCTTGCGGCTGTCCTTCACCGCGTCTGGCAATGCCCCTTCGGGCCGGCGCTGATACAGCCAGTGCCGGGCCAGGTACACCACTGCATCGCGCAACACGGTCGGGACCGGAACGAGCGGCAAGTCGTAGCGGCCGCGAAGGTAGCCGTCGACCAGCTCTTCAGCCTGGCGGACGCCATCCTCAATAACGTCCTCGTTGGGCTCCATCGCGGCGGGGTCGTCGTTGGAGAGCTGAAGCAAGGTCAGCTCAGGAATGGCCTTGCCGATATCGGCGCGAGTGCAGTAGCGCATGGCTGGCCTCAGATTCCCCGGACGATACGGATGACATCACCTGCAGCTGTTGCCGCATCCATGGTGATGCCGTTCGCCTTTCCTGTAGCGAGCGTCACCGCTCGACCCGAGGCGTCGGACTCCACCTCGACACCAGCCGCCACAGCGGCACCGGCAGTGACCAGGCAAATGCCCAGGACACTGACCGGGGCCACGTTGTCCGCTTCGGTGTCAGCTTGAACCGTGCCCAGGGCCTTGGCTCCGACGGCGCACAAGGCTCCGTTGAAGCCAGCGAAGAGGTAACGCGGGAGGTCAACCAGCGCCACGACCGAGGTGATGAGTACAGGTTGTTGAGTCTTCATTTTTTGCTCCTGGAAGGTTCGATAATTCGGCGGTCCAACAGCGGGTCCGCTTCTTCATCGTTCAAGAAAATTTCATCGCCCAGGTGATACCAGGTGCCGTCATGCAGCACGGACGACACATCGGTCACCAGGTAGCCAAGAAGCTCCGGCCCACCCGTGGCGTCGTCTTTCGGACCTGCTGCATCACCAGGGGACGAACCAGAGATAGTCATTGGCGCCCGAAACTCATCAAGCCGATCGTCCAGGTTCAGCTCATCCGAAGCGTTGGGACCATCAGCAGCCGGCGCACCAGGTGCGGGAGTTGCTGGAGCCGCAACCTGATCGCCGGCCTGTTCGTTCGTTGCTGCAGGGCCTGTCTGAGGAAGTGCTGCAGCAGCTGGTGCAGCGGCAGCGGTTTGGCTGACATCACCCTGAGCTGCATCAGCGGCTGAGGGGGTGCCCTTGGTTGGTTTAGCTGCCATGGGAACCTCAGCCGTTGATGTCGGAGATCAGGTAACCGGCATCCGAGCCCACGACCACGGGCTTATAGATGTCGGTGTTGCGGACGAAACGCACCTTGCCGCCCGAACCGTCGTAGGTGTCGATTTCGGGCATGCCCTTGCGTCGCAGGGTGTAGCCGAAGCTCGGCTCTTCATAGTCAGCCTGGTTGTCGGCTCCAGGCTTGGCCACGTAGGCCAGGGTCAGGTTGTCGCTCCAGATATCGGCGGTGTTGGTCGCGCCGGCCAGGGCCTCACCGATGCGAATGTCATCGATACCGAACAGAGCTTTCAGATGTTCCAGGGTGATCAGCTTGCGTTCATTGCTGCCCAGCGCTTCCTGGAGCTTTGGGTGGAACTTCAGGGACTGGTACACCGAGGCGCCCATGGTGATGGTGTTGGGGCGGATGCCGATGCGGCTACGGATCACTTCCTTGCCTTGTTCAACGACCGCGATAGGGTCGCCGCCGCCGTTGCTCCATTGACTGGAGCCGACCAAGGTGACCTTGGAACCGGTTGGAAAGGTGCCAGGGTTCTGTGCCAACTTGGCGCAGGTCACTTCACGGCGCAGGTCGATGGTGTTGACTACGCGGCGAGAGGCGCGAGCTTCAGCGTCGAACATGGATTCGCTCTTCTCGCGGTAGTCCACGGGATAAGCGATGTCATGTTCACGCAGCACAACGTCCAGGCCGTCCAGGTCATCCGGGGTCATGATGTTGGATTGGGCACGGATGGCCCGCTCGGTGTCGTAGACCTCGAAGGCCTCCTTGCCGAACAGCGGGATGGTTCCGGCTTCCTTGTCGATCAAAGCGATGGGGAACAAGCCTTCGCCGATGTACTGGGCGTTGCGATAGCCACGCGCCAGGTTGGTGAGTACCGGGTCAACGACCCGCAATGCCTTCAAACGATCAGCCATGATGACTCCTTGTTACTTGATGAGCTGGCGAACCGCCGACTCGTAGGGGATGTTTTTGCTGGACGCCAAAGCCGTTGCACGGTTGTGCAGACTGAGGCGGTCGGGGTCGGTGTTCTTCTCGGCGAACTCCAGATCGGTCGGTACATGCACATCCCCCGAACGTTCCTTGCTCGCCTGCTCGGCGAAGTCGATCTGTTTTGGCAGGTCGTCGAAGATCGCCTTGAGGCCTTCGATAACCGGCTTGCGCTGATCGCCCTCGCCGAACTCCAGCGGTGCGTCACCGGCTTCGGCGAAGTCCAGGGCAGCAATCAAGGCGGCGGTGTGTTTGGGCAACAGCTTGCCCGCACCGACCAGACCTTCAGCGAAAGCCAGGTTCTGGCCATGACGTTGGTCGGCCTGGGCTTTCTGCTTCTCTTCCTGGTGTGCAGCCACTTGCGATTTGAGGCGTTTGTTTTCCGCCTCCAGGGCGGCCTGTTCCGTTGGACTCACGGTGTGTTCCTCGGTGGTTGGTTTGCTGGGTGGGGTGGGTTCGGTGAATGAGGGGCGGTCGTCTTCGCGGCGGGACTCCGCCAACAGGTTGTCTACGTCCCAACCAGGTACAACGCGGTCAGCGGTTTCCTGGCCGAACTGGTCGATGAACCAGTCACGCAGGCGGCGGAAGATCCCGGCCGAGACGGCATCGCCGAAGTCGCCGAACTCGATTTCCAGCACACCCTCGCCGTCATCGAACTCAATGTCGGACAGACCTTTGATCGCGGGTGGCTGGGCGCCGAGGAAACCGATATGGCGCAGGTAGTAGATGCCAGGCTTGGGGTTGCGTGGGTCAGTGGGTGCGTACCAGGACGCGGAACGCGGATACCAGGTGCCGGCCGCTACGCCTTCGGCGAAGTCGTTGTGAACCTGCTCAGGTACTGCCGTCGCTTCGCCTTTGACGTTGCGGCTGATGGACCGAACCCAGCCATAGGCCGGCCCGTTGTCCTTGGGGTGACCGATGACCAGGGGCGCCCGGTGTAGCGCCGGGTCGTAACCGCTGATGGATGCAGCCAGGTCTTTCTCAGTGAACTCGACGGTTCGGCCCTGGCTATCGACATGCTTACCGGCACGAAAGAAAGGAATGGTTTTCATGGTCTGTGCACTTCAGTTGAAGGTGATGCACACAGACTGAGCCAATGCCCGGCCGAAGACTTTTAATCGAGTTTAAAGAGTGTCGCGGCGGTGTTGATGCGGCCAGGGTGCCATTGGCACCCGCGCAGTGGGATAGGAGTGAGGCAGCAGGGCTTTATAAAGCGTTTACAGCGTGATTCGCCTATGCGGTTCGATGAACCGGAGTCGTATGCACGCTGTGGGGGCTCTGAGGGGCTTACAGGCGAGCGGCCTTTTCGAGGTGATTCATGGCCAGATCCAGGATTGCCTCTTCTGCTTCGGGCTGCAGCTCGCCCTCGGCATCCATAGGCAAGAACTGTCGACCTGGAATGTCACCCCACAGATGAGGGAAGTCTGACTTGGTGCCGCCGAACTGCATCATCGCGGCGTAGGGTTTGTTGCTGCCGACCAGTGCCGAGCTGTCGGTGGCTTGCGTCGTGATCGAGGCGGCCAGGCCTGCGGAACTGACCTGCAGCATCTGCCCAGGCCAGTTGCCGTTTTTCTCCCGGCGTGCTGTTGTGACATCGGACAGGTCCTCCCACTCGGGGCGGCCTTCCTCGCCGAAGTTTTCCTCGGTCTGGCTGGCCAGCTCGGCGGCGATGCCACGCATCAGCGGTGCAAGGTCGCCCACAGCCCATTCAATTTTGCGCAGGGCGGTCTGCAGGCGCTGGTGATCCAGTTCGACGGTGAACATTTCAAACCTCCTGGGCGGCTGCCTGTTTGCGTTTAAGCATGTCAGCCAGGCCAGTACCTGGTGCGTGATTGAATCCGGGGTCGGTGCGGAAGGTGATGGCCTTGCCAGCGGCGTCTGTTGTGCGAATGCCGGTGACGGGTGCGGTGCGGATCTCGCCGGTGCGTTTGTCGGTGCCGGTTTCCACGGTCTCGGTGAACATACGTCCTTCGCTCGACACGACCTTCAGACCTCGGCGTTTCACTGCGGCCTCGCTCAGCGCGACAACACGGCAACGGCAGTTGAACCCGTTCGGTGGGTAGATCGCCGACCAGATCGGGTCATCGTGGCGAAACACCTGGCCATGCAGTGCCCGGTGACTCGGCCGGGTCTTGCCGTCCAGGATGGCCACATACATCCAGTACGGATGGGTCTCGGAGGTCTGTTCCATCTCGGCCTTGCGGCCGGCCATGTAAGCGCTCTGCAGGTTGGTCTGATAGATCGTCTTGAGACGGCGCGGACTGCCCAGCTGGACCAGCTCGCCGACGCCTTCACTGTCGACAATGACTTGCTGTCCCCACCAACCTTGCGACTCCAGGACGGGCTGCAGATCTGCGATGAACTGCTTGAGGGTCTGGCCTTCCTGCAGTGCGGTTTCCAGGGCGCCGCGAATGTCCGACAACAGATCGAGGCGCATAGCCTTGGCCACGGTGAAGGATTGGTCGTGCGCCTGGTCGAGCATTTCCTGCCAGTTCCAGGTGATCGCGTAGCCCTTGGACTTCAGGTAGACCACAGCGTTTTTGGGCTCCATGCCGAAGACGGCCTTGAGGTCGGCCGGGTTCGGGGCCTTCGTGGTGGTCGCCATCAGTCCTCCCGATCCGCATTGGCATTCAGGCGGCCCCACAGGTTGGCCATGAACAACAGGCGTGTGAGGTTCTCCTGCAGCGCCTGGTCATCCATCGTCGGGTAGGCTTCGGCCAACAGGCCAAGCGCCTCGGTATCGTTGCGAGCGCGCAACAGTGTCTCGATCAGAGAGGCAACGGCCTGTTCGCTCTGCTCCTGCAGCAGCTCGGCAGGAAGGCTGTTGATGGCCTGATCAAGCGCTACCTGGTCGAGAATGGGCTTCAGGGTCGACTCGGCAAACTCCGATGATTCAGCCGGCGTCGGGGTCTCGTCCAGGTCGCCCTCCTGCAGGTGGTAGGTACGCATCCAGTATTGCGATGTGAACTTCACCCCGGAGTCGGTCAGCGACTTGTCGCGGTCGGCCTGGGTCTTGTCGATCTCTTCTTGTTCCCACAGCTCGTACAGCGGCGCAGCAACGTTCTCGCCGAAGTTCAGATCGACGACACGGCGAATGACCGCGTTCATAGTCGCGGCAACAATGCCTTTGTCGCCGTCGCGGATGTCCTTGGTGACCTCCAGGCCTGCCGTTGCGCTGGCCCTGTTGCTGTTGGCTTCGGTGGTTTGGTTCTGCCCCAACAGCCCGACGTTGATCTCACTGCGGCAGTAAACCAGCAGCTCGCGGTAAACCTCGGCGCTGCCGGCCTTGCCAGCGGCCTCAATGATCTCGACGCTGGAATCATTCGGGATAGCGGCAACAGCGTCCTGGACCATCGCCTCAAGGCTGTCGAGCAGCAGATCGGTTTCCCCTGTGCTGGCACCGCGGGGGTGCTTGCCAATCACCCAGGGCGAACCGTACTTCTCGGTGAACTGGACCCAGAACTTCAGGCCGCCTTTCATGAAGATCACCGGCCAGAAGCACATGGACAGATCAGCGAAGCCATACGGGTTGTTGTAGGTCGCATCCTGGCGGGCCACGACAAAGCGTTGCGGGTCGCACAGCTCACCAGTCAAGCCGGCATCGCGGGCACGGAAGCGCAGGTTGTTCTCCTGGTCGTAGAGGAACCACTCGGCCGGCTTGCCCAGCAGATCCTCCGGGACGATGTTCAACCCGAGCGGACGCAACATCAGTTCAATGGGTTGGAACCCGTACAACGACGCATCCAGCATCTCGCGAATGATCCGGTCGAGATCGAGGTCGGTCAGCCAATCGCGTATAAAGCGCTCAACCCGCACGGGGGCATTGCCGCGCTTCAAGTCGCGCTCCAGGGCGAGGACTGACGACTTGCGACGGCGGATGTTGCCGCCGACCAGGGCCGAGCTGCGCAGATCCCGATAGACAGTGATGTCCTTGCCCTGGGCCTTGAGGATCGGGTCGGGGTTGGGCAGATACATACCCAGCGCCTGGGCATCGAAGCTGCGCGCACGGCTGGCGATATGCTCGGTCAGCCCCTTGTGCTTAGGCTCGGCGAAGTTGACGAATTCTGTGGGAGTGACCCACACACCTTTCTTGTTCATGCGAACCCCAGAGTCATGCGGGTGCCCTGACGCGGGCGACGAGATTTAACAACGACAGGTCCCGAGACCATATCCAGGGTGGCGAAGTTGGCCAGAACACCGGCCCCCGCAAAGTCGCCATGGCGATATAGGTCCGGGTCTTTAAGGTCTTGCGAGCGGGCCTTCATGACCATTGGAATGCCGTCTACGGTTTCAATGGACCGCACGTCCTGCTGCAGAGAATCATCCTTGGGCATCGTGATAGTGCCGTCTTCATAGAGCTGGATGAACTTGGGCATCCAGGCGCCGTACCAGCCGCGACTGAGTTTTACCTGCTGAATGCGGTCATGACCGAACTCGTCGGCGGTGTCTTCGGCCATGGTCTCGCCATTGCCAGTGGCATCCAGTGCAGCACCGGCAAAGCGTGGCAGTCGGCGCAGGATGTAGAACAGAATCTGCTGCTGTTGCCGGGTTGGCACCTTGTGCATTTCCACTACAAATGGCACGTCGCGATGCCGTGCCTGGTCGACGGACATCGGGCAGATGATTGAGAAGTCACGGTGTCGGGCATAGTCCATGCCCAGGTAGTGCCGCAGCTCAGGCGTCAGATCCTGGACCAACGGTGCGAGATAGCGCTCAATCCAGTCTTCGACATACGCTTCACGGCGGCCTACTGACTGCAGCGTAAAACCATCGTCCAAGGCCAGGCGCAGGACCTCCCGATCTGGACGCATGGCGTCCTCGATCCACACACCAGGAATACACACGCCGTTGCCATCGCGTGGGATCGCGTCCAGCTCTTCGCGCATCTGCGCTCTGCGTGGGCCATAGGCATTGCGAATGCCCTTGTACCAGGCTTCCTTGCCTTCTGGCGTGGCTTCCTCGCCACGCATCATGCAACGCCGCTCATAGAGCCCGTTGGCTACTGCATCATCGAAGGTGGCCTTGTAGACCAAGGCGGCGTCACCGTACCGGCCTTCCTGAATGTCGGCGATCATCTGGTTAAAGGGGTTGGACTTGCCATTGTGGGTACTGATGATGACGATGCGACCGCCCCAGATCAGCAACGCGGTAGCGGCATCGAGCACAGCCGACACATTTCGGTGATAGGCCGCCTCGTCGATGATCACCTTGCCCTGCAGGCCGCGCAGGTTGGCCGGGTTGCTGGACAGTGCGACGATCTTGAAGCCGGAGGCGTAGCGAATGCGGTAGGCGTTGATCTGGCGGGTGTTGCCTGAGTCGTCCTGGTCTTCAAACAGGAACTCTTCGATTTCGCTGACGCCCGAAGCCTGGGCCTCGGCCATCACCCGGCTGAACTTGGCGCAGTAGCCTATGAACTCCAGGCCTTTTTCCTTGGTGTCACCGACATAGAACACGTCCATACCGCCAGCAGCCTTGCGTGACGCGGCAGTGATCACCGAGTCCAGGGCTTCGGCAAACGTGATGCCAGTCCGACGACCTTTTTCACAGAGCTTGATTTGAGCCTGAATGCGCAACCAGTTGACCTGGTGCGCCATGAGGATGCCATCCGCAATCGGGTTGTAGCCGGCGGGGATCTGCTTGACGCTTGGCGGCAACTCGTCCCATTCAACAACGCGCAATGTGCTGGACGAGGGTTTGACCGCTGGTGCGCTCATTTGACCCCCAGGAATTTCTCGCGCCAGAACAGGGCCTGCTCTTCGCTGATACCTCCGGCCTGTACGCTCTTGGCCAACTCCGCGTCTTGTTCCTGGAGCAGACGATCACGCGCAGCTTTCTCGATAGCCTGGCGCTCTTTGATGCTCAGGGTCCGGGCCTGCATAGTGTTCTTCGCCGCCCGCGCCAGCTCGGCTACCTCCTTGGTGGTGACATCATCTTTTTCATGGGCGCCCATCGCGGCCTGGTAAGCCAGGGTCGATATCGCCTCGACCAGCAAAGCGCCGGTCTTGTCGGATGCGTCCTCACCGAAGGCACCCACGAAGGCTTCGGCCTGCTCGCGGTGCTGGCGGGTCTTCTCGGTCAGCAGTTCGAAGCCTTGCTTGAAGCGCCCCAGCGCGCTGCGGCTGGGGGCTTTCTCGTTGGGAAAGCGCGACTGGATGTCGGCAAGCATGTCATCCAGGGTCATGCGGTCTTCACGCAATAGCTTCTGGATGTACGCCTTGACCATCGGCGGCAACCGATTGATGGATGATTTACCGGCCATGTTATGCCCCCGGCCGTTTGATGCCAGGGACGCGGGCGCGGCCTGCAGCGATGTCCTGGCCACGCTCGGTCAGCGTGGCCACCAGTACCGGGCCAACATCAGAAACAGTCACCGCGCCTTGTTCGGCCAGCCAGTGCAGTTCGGTCTTCACCTGGTCGCGGCTGAGGGTGTGGCCGAATCTGTCCAGGGCCATGTTCAGCACCGAGCTGTTGGCACGGTAGCCGGTCGTTTCGGCCAGCAGGCGCAGAATCACCAGGCGATAGTCTTCACGCAGGAAGGAGGCGAATTCGGTCATATCTTTTCTCGCAGCAAATAATCATTGATCCGGTCCAGCGAACGGGCCAAAGGGCCAAGCGCTTCCTTGACCCCCGACAGTTCGGCCCGTACCGCCTTCATGTCGCCCAGCAGATCGGTGACGGCGGTCTGGTCAGGCAGGTGCCGGACGTGTTCTTCCAGGGCGACGATGCGCGTGCGAAGCTCCAGCAGTTCCTGGGCGCTGGCGGCATCTCGTTTGATCATCCAGGTGTAGATACCGAGTACAGCCAGGACCAGCCATTGCACGGTCTGGAAACCGAAGTTGAGTTCGTTCAGATTCATTCAAAACCCCGTGTGGCCAAGTGTTCCAAGGCGTCTATGCAGTCAAAGCAATGTTCGATACCAGGGTTGTCCTGGCGTTGATCTTCAGGAATGGCGTCACCGCATTCCTCGCAACGTGAGGCCGACCGGCCGGAGCCTCGTCGAAGGTCGCTGTTACGCACGCGCAATTGCGCATCGCTGATGTCGTCATCTGTAGCGGGTTCAGCTACATCCATAGGGCGTCAGTCCTTTTCCTGGAGATCAAGCAAGGCATTGAATTGGGCGAGGATGGATCGGGCCCACAGGCCGTAGTCCTGGGCGTGGGCAAGGATGTCGGCGGGAGTGACGCCGCTTTCCAGTAGTTCGGCTTCAGAGCCGGTGGCGGGCCAGGCCGCTTTTTCAGCAGCGGTGACAGTGGCGCCCGGTCCTGGGGCGGGCACACCGAGGGCGGTGTTGAAGTCGCGCAACCAACCAGCAGTGAACACGCAACGAGGGATAGGCTTAGCGACAGCGCCAGGCGCCGGAATGTATTGGGTCGTAACATGTGCGATTCGCTCCTGGAGCTGGCGTTTCTCTTCGGCGTGTCGGTCGAGGGTAGTGAGCAGCAAGGCCTCGGCCTCGTTGGCACGGGTGACCTGCTGCAGCAGCTGCAGACGGTTTTCCTTTTCCGCCGCCCCGGCCTGTACTGCCTGCGTGGCCTTGAATGTCTGCAGGTTGGAATTGCCCAGGGCTTCGGCGTACCGAAAGCCGAAGCCGTAGGCGATTGAGCCGGCAGCCGCTGCGCTGATCACACAGGCCAGGCCGGCGACAAGGAGTCCTGTAGGCAACCGTTCAAGCACCATGGCGCTGCCTCATGCGGTAGCGGGATCGGGACTTACGGGCACGGTTGTCGGTCTTGCCGTGGCGATAGAGGGGCATGACGCTAGACCTGATCCAAGTGCCAGCAGCAGTGCTTGGAGTGGGCCAACGACAAACACCCGCGAGCCCCGCCAGCAGCGCAGCGAAGGCCCGACCAAAGAGGTTCAGTCTCATGAATGAACCTCCTGGTCTGATTGCTCGGCCTGGTCAGGAGGGCCTTGCTTGACCAGGCGAGCAATGAACAGCAGAACAGCCAAGCCGCTGTTGAGGGCCGCATAGGTCGATGAAGAGAGTTGCGCTTGCCACATTGGCAGGATGGTGGCCTGGGCGAGACCGAGCAGCGCAATGACGATGGCCAGCTGGACGCTGTGAAGCTTCCAGCAGCAATGGCAGTTGTCGATCAGCTTCATGCGGGCTCCCCGTGATAGGCGTCGGGGACAATGCCGGCCAGGTGCAAGCCTTCATTGATCAGCGCTTCGCCGTACCAGTTGCCCTCGGGGAGAAGGCCGGCGCCGTTTTCGTGGCGAATGATCGCTTCTGCGAGCGCGCGCATGGTCCGGTAGTCGTACACGTCGATACGCTCTTCAGGTGACACGCCAAGGCGGCCAGCAACCTGACGGATATAGCTCTCGGTGTTGTTCTCGTTCGGTGGTGCCCAGCGCCCGATAATTGCGCGGACAGCGCGCAAGCCATGCTTGTCCTGGTAGGTGATCAGGGTGCGAGCCAGGGCTCGGATGCCCCACTGGGGGCCAATGAACTGGACGAATGCAGTGTCATTCTGGTTCGCCGACATGCCTTGCCAGCGGGTGCCCTTTACATGGCGGATATTGCCGGGGTTGAAGTTGCGGATGCCGCGAGGGGTTTCGGGTCGCATCGGACGCCTCCTGTAATGGCGCCGTACTTTTCGGACGCCAGAAATACACACGCCGCCATGATCGGCGGCGTGGTACAGGAAGGCTTTTAATCGAGTTTAAAGAGATGGCTAATACAGAAACCTCTCTGTGTAATCAGTCAACAACGCCAGTTGCGCGGTAGAGTCCTCGGGCACCGGCAACAGCATCCGAATGTGTACTTCCTTGAATACGATTCACCGCGTACAGAGACAGCAGTTCAGAACAATCCTGCTTGGTCTTGACGCCAAGAAGTACAGCATTGGCTCCTTCGATTACATCAGTAGCCTCTGCGTAACGGCCTTCAGCTCGAATTTTCTTGGTAATGAACCAGGCGATATTGGCGAGTTTCTCCTCATTCTCGACATTGCATACGGTTAGGCCTCTCGTAAGTGCAGCCTGGGTGCGCTCCACCTCTGGAGAGCTGCTTTTAACCGTTTTATCTAGGCTTAGTGTTGTGAGCTTTTCCGCAATAGTCTCCGCGCTTGCCGCCACGGAACACAGTGAAGCGAGAATAAAAAATACAAATTTCAAAGTTAATCTCCCTATTTAATAGCCTGAAGTGATCAAGCAACCGCCACCATATTTCTCAGCTAGAACAGAATCCCACCAATGAGCAGACCTAGGCAAAACAACCCTGCAGCATTCTGCCGGTTCAGCATCAAAAACTCCCGAAATGTCAGCGGGCTAGCATCAGGCACTAGCGGTACGGCTTGTACATCCGGTTTAAAGCTCAGTACAAATTCTAGTGTCTTCTGGAGCTGAGGCTTTTGAAGGTTATTGAGCTGAGTGCGACCAAAGTTCAAATCACAAAAAGTGTTCATCTCGGTCTTGGCATCTTTTTCAGCTACCGCTCGCAGCACCTTGCCGACTAAACGGCGTTTATCTGCCTCTTCTTGCAGGAACTCCAATCTTGCTTGCATTACATTTCGCGCATCCACGAACTGCTCAGCGGTTATCTCGCTAATCGTAGTTACCCCGAGTTGAGCGTGAACTCTACGCCAAACATCACGAGGGTCATCCCCAAGTTCTTCACACTTCGCCCGCAATTCATGCAGTTCTTTACGCTGGGCAAACACCAAAACTCGGGGCTCAGTCTTATCCACGAGGTTGATGCTGACACCGTAGTTGTTGATATCGCCCCCAGCCGCTTGGCCTACTTCACCATGAAAGTCCTGGCTCATGGGTTACTCCTTGGATTTCACATCCCCAACATTGAAGGTAACGCCTGACTTATTGGTGATATTGCCAGCCACAGCCTGGCCCACCGCCCCATGGAACGTTTGTTTTGCTGGGGCAGAGCCCGCAGTGACAGCCGCAATAGCTGCAGCCTTAACAGCCACCGGAGCAGACCTGAATTTCTCAAGCAGCTCTGTTTCATCTGCTGTAAGCGAACCTACAGAGCGTTCGCCTGTAACGATATACAACGTGTCGATACCAACTTTCGCGACCGCAGCAAGGTAATCCGCACCGGGATACCGCTCACCCTGCTCGTACTTGAGCTGAGCAAGCTTCTTGACACCTCCGATAGCCCCAATTGCGGACTGGCTAAAACCCAGCCGCTCACGCTCTTCCCTAAGGCGCTCACCGATATTCAAAAGCATCACTCACCACTTGACAGGTATCTTTTTGCATACCATCATAATTGCCACATAAACCAATTATCTTTGCATCACAGGAGCCACCACCATGGCCACCCATGCCAAAGCCCTCACCGCCGACCAGGTGAAAGAAAACTTCCGCCGCGTCGGCAAAACCTTCACTCAATGGGCTCGTGAAAACGGTTACACCCGCAACGAGGTGTACCGCGTCCTCAATGGCCAGGCCAAAGCCAATTACGGCAAGGCCCATGATATTGCGGTGAAGCTCGGCCTCAAGCCATCCGCAGCGTTGGCAGCGTAATGGCTACCTCACAGCAGTTCCGTACCAACCTTCTGGTGCTTGAGACGCCGCAGATCGTCGTGCGCTCCGTGCTTCGGCCAACTGATCGGTCAGCCATGCCAGCGTCCTGGTTGCCTCAACCTCTATGGGTTGCCCAGGCCACCGAACCGACAGCAGCGCCTGATCTATGCCCTCAGGTGAAACGAGCCCTTGAACTTCAAGAGCGGCAGCAAGGCGTAACCAGCCCTGTGCCAATGCATTCACCTGTGCCTCAAGCCTCTCGATACGGTCGGTCATTTCTCATGTCCATGTTGGGGAATGTACCCGAAAACATTGCACCCAGCGCAATCACTTTGCATAGCTGCAAAAGTTCAGATTGTTTGGAGTGCGTTTCAGAAAGGTCTTTCCAATGAGCCGCCGTCGATGGAAAAGCATTCAACCGACCTCGTTGCGTCATGCGCTGGAGCTGTGCAAGGACTTCGCCAAAGACGCGCACAACAAGGGTGTCGAGCGTATCGCCGATGAGATGGGCGTCGCAGATCACTGGTCTGTTTACAAGTGGCTGCAGACAGGCCGTATGCCGGCCAACCTGATCCGCCCCTATGAGCGGGCTTGCGGTTGCGATTACGTCACCCGCTGGATCGCTGCCAGTGCAGGTCGCTTGACCATTGATGTACCTACCGGCCGGCATTGCACCGCCCAGGATACGCAGGCGCTACAGGAGCTTCTCACCACAGCAGCCGGCAGGTTGCTCGCGTTCTACTCGAAGAGCTGCGAAGCCGAAGAAACCCTTGCAGCCATCCAGGCCGCAATGGAGGGGCTTGCATGGCACCGAGGCAATGTCAGCCAAACCCAGCAACCACAGCTTGAACTGGAGGGACAGCCATGAGCCGCACCGTCTCAGCCGCCGCACGGGTGTTGCGTGTGCTCAAGGCCTTGAAGGGCCACACCGTGACCGGCCTTAGCAACACCGAGCTGGCCCATCTCACCCAGGACAGCCCCAGCAACATCACCCGAGCCATGCAGACCCTGATTGAAGAAGGTCTTGCGGTGAAGCTGGACAACGGCCGCTTCGCTCATTCCGTGGGCGTGCTGCAGATCGCCCAGGCCCATGCCGAGCATATGGCCCGGCTGACCAACCGCATGCAGGAAATCACCCAGCGTATTGCCGCTGGATCGATGAACTAAGGAGAACACTATGGCCCGCACCAAGACCCAACCTGTAGAGACAGTCGAACTGCCCGCGCTGGATAGCGAAATGCTTACAGCGAATCAGAACGCCATGGCGAACATGCAAACCGCGCACAGCGAAGAGCGTGACCTTGTGAACCAGCTTCTCGGCCAAGCACAAATGGCTGACGCGATGGGCAAGTTCACCGCGACGGTCGCGGTTTCAAAGATGGCATATGTGAAGGAAACCAAGCTGTACCGGGGGTTGGCAGGGATGCACGACCGCGACGGTCGCGGTTTGAGCGGTACATGGGAGGAGTTTTGCAGCTTGTTGGGAACCTCTGCACCAAAGGTAAACGAGGACATCAATAACCTTCGCCAGTTTGGCGAAGAAGCCCTAGATTCCATGTCCCGCATGGGCATCGGCTACCGCGAAATGCGCCAATACCGCCGCCTGCCGGAAGACCAAAAAACAGCTCTGATCGAAGTCGCCAAGAGCGGCGACAAGGATGCCTTCGTTGATCTCGCAGAAGAGATCATCGCCAAGCATGCCAAGGAAAAAGAAGAGCTGACCCAGCGTCTCGACGAAACCAACGCCGACTACGAAGCGCAGAGCGAAGTCATGGCGAGGAAAACCACCGAGCTGGATAAGACCAAGCTGGAGCTGGAGAAGACCCGCAAGCGTCTCCAGTCCATGCCTGCGAATGAAGTCGCGAAAGAACTCCGTCAGGAAGTCGCAGCGGTCGCCTATGAGGCGGAAGCGAATATCCTCGGTTCACTGCGCGAAGGCTTCGCCAAGCTGGAAGAGCATGCAGCCGAGAGCGGCGAAGACCACCGTACCTTTAAAGCCGGCTTGATTCGTCAGCTCGAAATCACCCTTGCAGCAGTCCGCAGCGAGTTCCATTTGCCAGAGCAAGCGGATGATGCCGGTGCCCCGGTTTGGCTGAACACGGCCGAGGCGTAATCCATGAACCCGGTACAGATCCAGCAACTAGCCCAGATCGCCCAGCGAGCGGACAACGCCCCGCACGGTCAGCGTACTGCCGTCTACCAGGCGGGCGCGGCAGAGCTGGGTGTTTCCATCCAAACACTTCAGCGCAAGCTGAAGGAGGTCAGAGTGGCAGCTCCACGTAAGCGCCGAAGCGATGCGGGTAACAGCGCTTTACCCCTGGATGAAGCCCGATTGATTTCGGCTGTGTTGCTGGAATCGATCCGTGCCAACAATAAACAGCTGTCCACCATTGAGCGTGCCGTTGAACGTCTGCGCAGCAATGGGCTGATCATGGCAGGTCGGGCTGATGAAGCGACCGGCTTGTTTCGCCCGCTGACCAGCGGGGCAATCAGTCGCGCCCTGAAAGGTTACAAGCTGCATCCTGAGCAGCTGCTGCACGACGCTCCGGCAGTATCGCTTGCCAGCAATCACCCAAACCATGTTTGGCAAATAGACGCATCGATCTCGACGCAGTTCTATCTGGCGGATGACGGGGCGCGGGCAATGAATAAAGCCGAGTTCTATGACGGCAAGCCCGGCAACCTGAAGAAGATCGAGCGCCAACGCCTGTGGCGCTACGTGATCACCGATCACACCAGCGGCACCTTGTACCTGGAGTACGTGCTGGGCGCTGAGTCGGCCGAGAACCTGTGCACCGTGCTAATCAACGCGATGCAGAAACGCCACGAATCAGACCCGTTTCACGGCGTGCCCTGGATGCTGATGACTGACCCTGGCGCGGCGATGACCAGCGGCATCTTCCGCAATCTGTGTCGGGCCATGTCCATCGATTTGATCATTAACCAGGTTGGCAATGCACGGGCCAAGGGCCAGGTCGAACAGGCGCACAACATCGTTGAGCGTGAGTTTGAGAGCGCGCTGAAGTTCCAGGCTGCGAACAGCCTGGAGCAAATCAACGCCTGGGCCGGACAGTGGATGCGTTACTACAACGCGACTGCGATTCACACCCGTACCCGACGTACCCGATACGGCGTGTGGCAGTTGATCAAGCAGGACCAGCTGCGCCTGGCGCCAAGCGTTGAGGTCTGCCGTGAGCTGGCGGTCAGCACACCGGAATACCGCACTGTCAGCAACCTGTTGCGGGTTTCGTTCCGGGGCGCTCAGTTCGATGTCAGCTCTGTACCCGGTGTGATGGTCGCTGAAAAGCTGCTGATCACTCGCAACTGCTGGCGAGACAAGGACACCGCCATCGCTGTGCTGGTCGGTGAGGACGGCCGTGAACAGTTCCACGTAATCGACCGGATCGGAATCGACCAATTCGGGTTCGCGGAGACCTCAGCAACCATTGGCGAGCAGTACAAGCGCCACGCCGAGACACCTGCCCAGGTCTCGCGCAAAGTCCTGGAACAGATCGCTACCGGCACCACCAGCGAAGCCGACGCCGAAGCTGCACGCAAGGCCAAGGCCGTGCCGTTCAGCGGCCTGATCGATCCACATAAACACGTCAGCGACACCGTGTTGCCAACTTACATGCCGCGTCGTGGTACGTCGCTGAACGTCAACGCTCCGACCGTAGAGCATGCACCGCTGACCCACGTCGAGGCCGCGAAACTGTTGCGGCCGCGCTTGGCCAACCTCTGGTCCGCTGAATCCTTCAGCTGGCTGCAGCAGAAATACCCGGAAGGAGTACCACAAGAACAGCTCGATGCCATTGAGGCTGAGCTGAAACGACCTGTTGAGGTCACACGCAAACCGTTCAGCCTGGTCCTGGCTGCGGTTGGAGGTGAGTGATGTTGAAGCTGAAGCAAGTTTTGCAGGGGGTCGGCCGTCCTCAGGCGGCCTTGGCCGAGTCGCTGAGTCTCAGCGAAGCCACAGTTGCCCAACTGCTGAACCACGGTCAATGGCCACGCAGCCTGGACAGCGACGAACTGCAGGGGCGCATTCGTGTGTTCCTGACCGAAGCTGGCGCCAACGATGCCGATATCGCCAACGCCTTTGAAGAAGTGGATCTGCCGTGCGCCAACACGGCAGATCCGGCCCAAGTGAATGAGCCGTCCGGGGAGGACGAACCTATGTTACTGCCAAAACAGACCCTACAGCCAAATACCCGTAAAGCCTTTGGCCTGTTCCGCGATCCCTTTGACGAGTTGCAGAGCGCTCAGGATATGTGGGTGAGCCCTGATATCCGCTATGTTCGCGAGATCATGTATCAGACGGCGCGGCACGGCGGATTCCTCGCTGTCGTTGGTGAGTCAGGTGCAGGTAAAAGCACACTGCGCCGCGACTTGGGGAACCGCATCACCGAGGGCGGCGATCCGGTGATCATCATCGAGCCCTATGTTCTGGCATCCGAAGACAGCGAAACAAAGGGTAAAGCTCTGAAAAGCACCCACATTGCCGAGTCGATGATGTCTGCCGTTGCGCCACTGGCCAAACCCAAGAGCAGCCCAGAAGCGCGCTTCGCCCAATTGCACAAGGCTCTGAAGGAATCGCACGCCGCAGGTTATCGGCATTGCCTGGTTATCGAAGAAGCCCACAGCCTGCCGATCTCGACGCTCAAACACCTCAAACGCATCCTTGAGCTGGAGGTCGGCTTCACCAAGCTCGTCAGCATCATCATGATCGGCCAGCCTGAACTGGATACGAAACTCAGCTCACGCAACGCCGATGTGCGCGAGGTCGTACAGCGTTGCGAGCGGGTCACTCTGGAGCCAATTGAAGGCAAATGTCTGGAAGAGTTCCTGACGTTTCGTTTTGGCCGCGCTGGCAAAGCACTCGGTGAGGTCATTGATGCCAGCGGCATCCAGGCGATTGCTGAACGCCTGTCTCAGCCAAGTCGGCGCGGCGGTCGCGATGAGATGGTTTCGCTGCTGTACCCGTTGGCCATCGGCAACCTGGTGATCGCGGCGATGAATCTGGCCGCCCAACTGGGCGTGCCGATAATCACCGCCGATGTTGTGAAGGGGGTGTGATATGGCCGCTCTGTATCTGGTCGGAGTGCAAGCGGCACTGCCGCCAAGCATCTTGGCTGACGACTTCCCTGCGAAGCTGTCGGCCTTCAACGACCTGACCCGTGATTTCCGGCAGGCCGACATTGAGATCAAGCACCTGGTGCTGGCCGACAACAAGATCTTTATCGAACCGTCCAGCGTCGAGCTGCTTACACGGCGGTTTGGGCACGAGCTGCGGCGCATGCGCAGCTCGTCTAAGGGTCGGTTCACTTGCCACACCGTGACAGTACGCGGCGTTGATGTCGCCTGGTACTCCCTGGTGAAGGAGCAGGGCCAATGAGCGATCAACTCGATCTTCATTGCGACACATGCGGAGTACCACTGACGGTCTCCGCAGAGTCAGCTGCTCATGACTCCAACCTGATTGATGTCGTGGTCGATTGTGAGTCCTGTGGTTACACCCTCAACAGCTTCATCCGTATCGATGAAATGCAGGTACTGAACAAAGGTTCAGCCAGCAGCAAGGAGACCGTTCATGCCTGACATCAACATTCCAGAAGGCTTTGTCCGCAATGCCATCGGCCACCTGGTGCCGGTTGACCAGGTGCGCGAGCAGGACAAGCTACGCGACCAGGTAGCGAGTGAGCTTGCCGAAGCGGCCAAGGTTCTGAACCTGGCGCTGAAGAACTTCAAGAAAAAATCGCTTGGTGACATCGCCGATCTGATCAGCATCGCGGGCGAACGCTACGGCGTCCAGATGGGCGGCAAGAAAGGCAACGTGACCATTGCCACCTATGACGGTAAGTACAAGGTTGTGCGTTCGCACGCAGACCGGCTGACCTTCACCGAGGAAATGGAAGTGGCAAAGGTCATGGTGTACGCCTGCATCAAGACCTGGAGCAAGGGCGCAGACAACCATTTGCTGGCCATCGTAGACCGTACCTTCAGCCCAAACCGTAATGGCCAGATCAAAACCTCTGATGTCCTTGATCTGCTGCGCTTGGAGATCGATGACGACACCTGGAAGGCTGCGATGAAAGCTGTGAAGGACTCGATCCTGGTATCTGGCAGTGCCGTGTACATCCGCGTTTACGAGCGGGTGAACGGTACTGATGAGTACCGGGCTATTCCTCTTGACTTGGCGGTGGTGTGACATGGAAGAGAACCGCACTCTCGACAAGATCAAGAAATGCCTGGAGATGGCGAAGTCCAAAACCAGTAATCCTCATGAGGCCGAGATCGCACTGCGTCAGGCACATAAGCTCATGGAGCTTTACAACCTGGAGATGGGTGACGTACTGGCCAGCATGGCCGGTGAGGTAAAGGTTGCGGCCGGCTCAGAGGGATCACCGCCAACCTGGCGCGTTCGCCTGGCTCATGTCTGCGCTCACGCTTTTGGCACTCGCATGCTTATCACCCACAGTTGGTGCAGCGGCGGCGGTTTCATTTTCGTCGGGTGTGCTGCCGCCCCGGAACTGACTGGCTACGCCTATGAGGTACTGGAGCGACAGCTGCAAAAGGCGCGACGGGACTTTCTGGCCTTACCGCCGCAAAAACGCTGTAAGCGCTCCACCAAGGTGGCAAGGGGGGATCACTTTGCCAACGGCTGGATTGATGCGGTGTATCAGAAGGTGGATGAGTTTGCTGGCGTTGAAGATAACGTCGCCGAGGCAATCGAGGCCTACATGGCCAAGCATCACCCGGATCTGGAGAAAGCGGAACTCAAGCGCCGTAAGCTCAAGGCGAGAGACCAGGGCGCTGCTGATGCGGGCTATGCGGCAGGCAAGTCCGCGCAGCTACACCGGGCAGTGAATCACCAGCCGCTGGCACGTTTGACGATGGGAGGCTGACATGGGCGAGAAAGAGAAATTTGACACCCTCGTTGTAGAGGGCATGGGCAACGATATCCCACGGGAGATTGGCGGACTTCGGGTTGCTGCATGGTCGTCGGGGCACGCTATCAACGATAGGAGTGAGCTGGAGGACTTCATTCGGGAACTGTCCTACGGTGATATTGAAGATCCCCAACAGGCCGCTATCGATCTGATGGAACGCGGGGGATGGGCATGAACGCCGCGCCGCCCAATCCGACCCGCCTGCGTTACATCAAGATGATTCATGTTGCGCGACGTGAGCTGCGCATGGATGACGATACGTATCGCCTGATGCTGGCTGGAATGACGGGGTTGGACGGCGCGACGTCCACCGCTGACTTGAGTGTTCCAAACCTGCTACGGGTTTTGGAACAGCTCAAGCAGAAGGGCTTTAAACCTCGTCCAAACAACGCTGGTAAGCGGCCACAGGCCAACGATGAGCAGTCCAAGAAAATCCGTTCGCTATGGCTGGCGTTGCATGACCTGGGCGAGGTTCGCGATCCGTCCGAGGCAGCCCTGGCCAGCTTCGTGAAAAGCATGACCAAGGTGTCTGCGCTGCAATGGCTCAGCGTCGCCCAGGCAAGTCGAGTGATTGAAAACCTGAAACAGTGGCAACTGCGAGTCGAGGGTAAAAAGTCGCAGTCGGAGGGGGTATGAACTACGCACGGAACAAGGCTCCAGAACTGCTAGCCGATGTAGCAGACTTCATAGGTTTCATCCTTATAGAGCTGGTGGCGATGGAGCCAAAGAAAGCTCAGCACGTTGGCAAAGAGGTCGCTGACCGACTGGCTGCGCATTGGGGAGGGCAGAATCTGTATTTCCCGAAAGGTTCGTCAATCAAGCTGGGTGAGCGTGACCGTCAAATCTATGATGACTTCAACGGCTCCAATCATCATGAGCTGGCGCGCAAGTACGATGTCACTTTGGTATGGCTCTACAAGATCGTAAAGGCGGCGCGGAAAGAGGAAATCTCACGCCGTCAGGGCGATATGTTCGATCAGGCTGATGACGACTTGAATGACGACTAGGCACTCGGCCTTCCCTCATACCGCCCCGGTCACCCACGTTGACCGGGGTCTAATCTAATTGCGCTAGCTGCAACTCAATTACAAACCCTATACCACCCCGTACCATCAAATCCCGGATTGTCTCGGGTTTACCTCACACCTACCCCTATATTTATCTCAGTCCTAAACATCAGAGTGTTTAAAGACGCGCGGCGTCAGGGTTCAGCTGGCCCACTTGATGATCAGCCGGGCGAAAAACGCGCCGCTGACGATCACCGCGAACAGCCGCAGGGTCTGCATGGCCAGCACCAGGCCGACGTCGGCGTGGGTGTCCACCGCGATGATCGTCATGGCGTCCAGGCCGCCGGGGCTGGTGGCGAGGTAGACCGAGAGGAAGTCCTTGTCCAGCCAGTGCGCCAGCAGCCAGGCCGACAGTGCGCAGAGGGCGATCAGCAGCACCGCGCCGAAAATCATCGCCGGCAGGCGGGTCCAGACGTAGCGCAGGGTCGGCCGGTCGAAGCGCAGGCCGATGTAGCAGCCGATGGCGCCGTAGGCCAGGGCCAGCAACCAGCCGGGCAGGGTGATGTGCAGCAGCCCGGAGATCTGCAGCGCGCCGCCGATCAGCAGCGGCACCAGCAGGGCCCCGGCCGGCACCCGCGAGCCGAGCAGCACGCCCAGTACTATGGTGCCCAGGGTCAGGCCGAGGTTGAGCAGGGTGAAGCTCTGCAGGACCACCTCGGTGCTGTGGGCCTGGCTGCCGCCGGCCGGGACGCCGATCCAGTGGCTGGCCAGGGCGCCGATCATCACCACGCAGACCACCCGCACGTACTGCATGGTGGCCACCACCCGCGAGTCGGCGCCGAAATCGTCGGCCATCGCCACCATGGCCGAGGCCGCTCCCGGCGCGGTGCCCCAGGCCGCGGTGCTGGGCGCCAGGCCGCCGAGACGCACCAGCGCCAGGCCGACCAGGGCGCTGAGGCAGACGGTGAGCAGGGTGGCGAACAGCATCACATGCCAGGACTGGGCCATCGAGGCCAGCACGGCCATGGTCATGGAGTGGGCGGCCAGGACCCCGACCGAGCCCTGGCCGAGGCGGAAGGCCTGGCGCGGCACGCGGATGCTGGCGCCGCTGACGCCGAAACCTATGGCCACCAGCATCGGCCCGAGGAACTGTCCGGCGGGAACTTCGAAATGTTTCAGCAACTGCCCGGCGCTGCCGGCGAGGATCAGCAGTGCCAGCCATTGCAGGGCAAGGGGCCAGGCGGACAGGGACAAAGGCGAGGGACGAGGCAAGGGCATTCTCCAGCGCGCTGGCCGTTCCTGTTGCGGGACCGTTGCTACCAGCGCTTCGGAGCAAATTATTGATAGCGCAATTGATCAAGTCCAGTTTCTAATTGTGATCAACCAATAACTCTGGTTTATCGATCATGGACCTGCGCGACCTGACCTATTTCGAAACCATCGCCGAGCTCGGCCACCTCGGGCGCGCGGCGCAGAAGCTCAACCGCAGCCAGCCGGCGCTGACCAAAAGCATCCAGCGCCTGGAGGAGTCCTTCGGCACCAAGCTGTTCGAGCGCGACGGGCGGCGGATCAAGCTGACGGCGGTGGGGGTGTTGCTGCAGCAGCGCGCCCGGCAGTTGCAGCAGAACATCGCCGAGACCCATCGCGAGGTGCGCGATTTTGCCAGCGGCGTGCTCGGCAATATCCGCCTGGGCTGCGCCGCCAGCATGGCCGAGCACCTGCTGCCGCAGATGACCGCGACCTTGCTGGAGCGCGCCCCGGACATCACCCTGAACCTGGTGATCGGCCAGGACGACGTGCTCCGCGAGTCCCTGCGTTCGGGGCGCCTGGACATGGTGATCTGCCCGCTGTTCGAGGGCGACCCGCACCTGAGCCACCACACGCTGTTCGAAGACCAGGCCGTGGTGGTGGCCAGCCGCGACCATCCGGTGTTCGACACGCCGATGCGCCTGCGCGACCTGTGCGACTACCGTTGGGTACTGCCGGGAACCGGGGTTTCGGCCCGACGCTGGATCGACAATGTGTTCCAGAGTCACAAGCTGCCGTTGCCGTCGGTGCAGATCGAGACCAACACCATCTCCCTGCTGCCGCGGCTGATCGCCAAGACCAGGCTGCTGAGCTTCCTGGCCCGGGAAACCCTGGACGACTTCAAGGGCATCGCCCACCTGCGGGAAGTGCCGCTGGCGCAAACCCGCATGCATCGCAGCATCGTGGTGTTGGTACGGACCGAAGGCTACCTGTCGCCGGCGGCCCAGCTGCTGCTGGATCTGCTCAAGCAGGATGGGCGGCAGTTCTTCACCGCGGGTTGATCCGCGCCTGATAACCGGCTGAACGCCGGGGGCCTTTGTGTAGGAGCAGCCGGTCGACGCTCGATTGCTCGCGATAGCCGGCAAAGCCGGCGTAATTGAATACTGCTGGTCGATCAGTGTGCGGGGCTTTCCGTCAGCGAGGCGGGAATGTCCCGCATGGCGTGCAGGACGCGCCACACGTCAATGTGGTCATCGTGCCGGGCGTAGAACACCAGATAGGGATAGCGACTCAGTGGCCAGTAGAGAAGCCCTGGCAAGTCGAGCTCATGGGTGTAGCGGGAAAGGCCTGAGGCCGGAAGCCGGGCGATATGGGCATAGGCGGCTTGCAGATCGTCGATGAAGCCCAAGGCCGCCTGCTCGGCCTGTTGAGCCAGGTAGTAATCGATAGCGTCTTCTACATCCTGATTGGCCAGGGCCCTTGGAATGACCCGTTGTGCCTTCATTCCTTACGGACCCTGGCGCGCAGAGCGTCGAAGTAATGACTGTCCACCGGAGTGCCAGGAGCCGACTCAGCCCCTGCCAGCAGCAGGCCGCGCAGGTGCTGTCGATCCTGATCCTTGCGGATCAGCTCCCGCACATACTCGCTGCTGGTGCTGTAGCCCCTCTGGCTGACCTGATCATCGACGAAGGCCTTGAGGGCCTCTGGCAGGGAAATGTTCATGGTGCTCATGGTTTTGTCCGCTTTTGACAAAATTTGCCAAAGTATACGCCGCTAACCTGGCCTTGCCACAGTCGATGAAGAGGAGTCCCACTGTGCCCGCTTGCGGCGAGCGAGTCGGCGGGATACTTGCGATGCAGGAGCCGGCTTGTGGGCCTCTTCGCCGACAAACCGGCTCCTGCGGGGGATGGTATTGGGGAGGCGAGGGCTTACTCGCCGCGAATGTACTGTTCCAGCTGGCGGATCAGGTCAGCCTGTTCGGCGATGGCTTCCTTGACCAGGTCGCCGATCGACAGCAGGCCCAGCAGTTGGCCGTCTTCCACCACCGGCAGGTGCCGCAGGTGGCTGTCGGTCATGATGCCCATGCAGGTTTCCACGCTCTGGTGCGAGTCCACGGTGATCACCGGCGAACTCATGATCGCGCTGACCGGCGTGCCCACCGAGGAGCGGCCGTGCAGCACCAGTTTGCGCGCGTAGTCGCGTTCGCTGATCACCCCGACCACTTCGCCGTTCTGCATCACGGGCAGGGCGCCGACGTTCTTCTCGGCCATCAGCATCAGTGCCTCGAGCACCATCTGGTGAGGCGCGATGGTGTGCACTTGCTGGTTGTGCTTGGCCTTCAACTTCAGTACTTCAGCGACGCTCTTCATGGGACGCTCCTGTTGTTTTGCCTGGGACGGCCTGGCGCCGCCCCGCGGGGGTCTCTACAGAATCGTAGAGACTGAACGAAGGGGCAAGGTTGAAAGCGGCGCCCACAGAAGGAAAAACGTCACTGAATCGTTTCTTCCCGGAAAACTCCCCGTCCAGGGGCGCTCAGGCGCCTCTCAATGGCCGAAGCGCGCCAGGGAAAACGCGCTCAAATCGATTTTGCTGCGCCCGTCCACCAGCCGCTGGGCCAGGGCTTCGCCAATTGCCGCCGAGTGCTTGAAGCCGTGGCCCGAGCAGGCGCTGACCACAGTGACATTGGCCAGGCGTGGATGCTCGTCGATGATGAAGTGCGAGTCCGGGGTCAGGGTGTAGGCGCAGACGGCGGACTTCACCAACTGCGGCGTGACCCCGGCGATATTGGCCAACACCAAATCGCGATACATCGCCTCGCTCTGCGCCGCGCTGACCTGACGGTCCAGGCTGTCCGGCGTCGAGGTCTCGCTGTACTGCTCGGTGGCGATCTTCATGCTGCCTTCGCCGGGTATCGGTGGGAAGCCGTAGCAGGTCTGCTCGTCGCTGGCGCCGTGGACGATAAAGCTCGGCGACCGCTCGGGGAAGATCAGCGGTTCAGCCAGCTGGTACCAGTACAAGGTCTGCCGGCACACCCGCAGCAGCTTGTCGAAGGGAGCTCCGAGCAATTGGCTGGACCACATGCCGGCACAGACCACCACCTTGGCTGCAGTGATGCGCCGGTTCTGGCAGGTGACCTGTACCCGGCCCGGGTCGCTGTCGATACCCAGTACCGTCTCGCCGGTGATCAGGGTCGCGCCCAGCTGGCGGGCCAGGGTCAGTTGCGCATCGATGCAGCGCTCCGGTCGCACATAACCGCCGCCGGGTTCGAAATACCCCAGGGCGCTGTCGTGGATCGGCGCGAACTGCGGGAAGCGCTGGCGGATCTGCGTGGCGTCCAGCACTTCATGCTCGATGCCGAACTGGCGGGCCAGGGCCAGGGTGTTTTCGGTGAAGTCCGGCGTGCCGTCCTGGCCGGTCGGGGTGGCGCTGGAGGTCATCACCAGCACGCCGCACTGCTCGAACAACGGCTGCTCTGTCGGCACATCCAGCTCGGCTTCCAGCTCGCGCCAGATCTGCTGCGCGCGGATCGCCAGCGGCACATAGGCGACGCCTTCGCCCACCGCCTGGCGGGTGATGCGGGTGTCGCCATGGCTCGAACCCTGGTCGTGGGGTGGGGCAAAACGGTCGATACCGGCCACCTTCAGCCCACGCTTGGCCAAATGGTACAGGGTCGCGGCGCCCATGGCGCCCAGGCCTACTACAACAACGTCGAACTCGGGTGTCTGCATGGCAGTGTCCTTGAAAGTGGCGGCTCAGCGGCGATTGATGTTGGCCAGGGTCATGGGCGCGATGAGCCGGTGGAACGGCGCCACCGGCAGCATGTACAGGCGTCCCAACAGGTTATGCGGATGGACCACGGTGGACAGCACTACCGGGCGTTGGCCCTCGGCGGTCAGCGGCAGGCGATTGAGGGACAGGTACACATCCAGGTGCTTGTCGCGGTCCACCACCAGCACCTCGTCGGGAACCTGGGCAACCAGGGTGAAGATGCCGACCCGGTCGTCCGGCCGGTAATCCTCGTCCGCCCTGGCCAGGTCGATGCGGGTCAGACGTCCCAGGTCCTTGAGGCCGAACAGCTGCACCACGCGGTTGCGCAGGCCCATCATCCGGTCGATCCAGGCCGGGGTCTGGCTCATCAGGTTGAGCAGGTGGCGCATGGCCGTGCGGTCGGGGTCGTTGGCCAGCACCTGGCGGCAATCGATGAAGGAAGCTCCCGGCGCCAGGCGGGCGATGGCGACGTCCGGCGGCAGCGGGCAGGCGGTAACGCGAGTGGGCATGAACCTATCCTTGGCAAGCGAGCGCAAGCGCGGTGCTGCACTTTACTGCCTGCGCGGGGCGCTCTGGAAGGGGGATCGCCACGGGTGGGCAGAAGCAAAAAAGGCGCCCGAGGAGGGCGCCAAGGAGTCACCTGAACCGAGGGAGCCAGGCGAGCCCGTTCGCAGGAGTGTCGCGGTGGTAAGGCGCGACTGAACGGAAGAGGACAGCAGCGCCCGCCGTGATGGTCGGGCGGGCGCGATGTGTCATTTGCCGAGCTTGATCCGCGTCCAGCCGCGGTTCATCACGCGCTGGATGGCGATCGGCTGGTCGGGCACCGCGTACAGGGTGGCGAGCACCGCTTGCGGCGGGTACGAGGCCGGGTCGTTGCGGATGGCTTCGTCCACCAGCGGCGTGGCGGCGGCGTTGGCGTTGCTGTAGCCGAGGCTGTTGGTGACCTCGGCGATGATGTCCGGGCGCATCAGGAAGTTCATGAACAGGTAGGCGTTGTCGACGTTGGCCGCGTCCTTGGGCATGGCCATCATGTCGTAGAAGCTGCCGGCGCCTTCCTTGGGAATGCTGAAGGCGACCTTTTCCTTGTTGCCGGCCTCTTCGGCGCGCGAGCGGGCCTGCAGCACGTCGCCGGAGTAACCCACGGCCACACAGATGTTGCCGTTGGCCAGGTCGGAGATGTACTTGGAGGAATGGAAGTAGGTCACCGAAGGACGGATTTTCATGAACAGCGCCTCGGCCTCGAGGATCTGCGCCTTGTCCTTGCTGGTCACCGGGTAGCCCAGGTAGTGCAGGGCGGCGGGGAGCATTTCCGTCGGCGAGTCGAGGAAGCTGATGCCACAGGCCTTGAGCTTCTCGGCGTTCTCCGGCTTGAACAGCAGGTCCCAGGAGTTGGTCGGCGCATCGCTACCCAGCACCGCTTTGACCTTGTCCGGGTTGTAGCCGATGCCGATCGAACCCCACATGTAAGGGAAGGCGTGGGCGTTGCCCGGGTCGCTGGCGGCGGCGTTCTGCAGCAGCACCGGGTTGAGGTTCTTCCAGTTCGGCAGCCGCGACTTGTCCAGTTCCTGGTAGACCCCGGCCTTGATCTGCTTGGCCAAAAAGCTGTTGGACGGGACCACTATGTCATAGCCGGACTTGCCGGTGAGCAGGCGCGCTTCCAGGGTTTCGTTGCTGTCGAAGACATCGTAGGTGACGTGGATGCCAGTCTCGGCCTCGAACTTTTTCAGGGTGTCCGGGGCGATATAGTCCGACCAGTTGTAGACACGCAGCTCCTTGTCGCTGGCTTGAGCGCCGGTCACCATCGCGCCCATCAAGGACAGGGTCAGCATGGTTTTGGCGAACAGTATCCTGCCAAGCATTTTCATCGGTACAACTCCATTTCTTATTGTGCAGATGGCTGCATTCGCAACGCGGTGTATCAGGTTGCACGCCTTCGCCAGCCGGTTGGCTGGCGAAGCTGGTTAATGAGGATTCAGGCCGTCGCTTGCATCCGTGGGTTTGCCGGTTGATAGGCTTCGTTGGCGGTGTATTCCATGGCTTCCTGGATCGCCCGCTTGCGGGCCGCTTCGGCGCGCCGACCGAAGTACCAGACCAGGAAGGTCACCAGCGACACCGCCAGCAGGATCAGGCTGGCCACCGCGTTGATCTCTGGTTTCACGCCGAGGCGCACCGCCGAGAACACTTCCATCGGCAAGGTGGTGGAACCCGGGCCGGAGACGAAGCTCGCCAGCACCAGATCGTCCAGGGACAGGGCGAAGGACATCATGCCACCGGCCGCCAGCGACGGAGCGATCATCGGGATGGTGATCAGGAAGAACACCTTCCACGGCCGCGCACCGAGGTCCATGGCCGCCTCTTCGATGGACAGGTCCAGCTCACGCAAGCGCGCGGAGACTACCACGGCCACATAGGCCGCGCAGAACGTGGTGTGAGCAATCCAGATGGTGACGATGCCACGCTCCTGCGGCCAGCCGATCATCTGCGCCATGGCCACGAACAGCAGCAACAGTGAGAGGCCGGTGATTACCTCCGGCATCACCAGCGGCGCGGTGACCAGGCCACCGAACAGGGTGCGGCCCTTGAAACGGGTGACCCGGGTCAGCACAAAGGCCGCCAGGGTGCCCAGGGCCACCGCGGCAATCGCGGTGTAGCAGGCGATCTCCAGGGAACGCACCACCGAGCCCATCAACTGCTGGTTGTCCAGCAGGCCGACGTACCACTTCACCGACCAGCCGCCCCAGACTGTCACCAGCTTGGAGGCGTTGAACGAGTAGATCACCAGGATCAGCATCGGCAGGTAAATGAACGCCAGGCCGAGCACCAGCATCAGGCTGGAAAATCCGAAACGTTTCATGCCCGTCCCTCCATCTCTTTGGCCTGGCTGCGGTTGAACAGCAGGATCGGAATAATCAGGATCGCCAGCATCACCACCGCCAGCGCGGAGGCCACCGGCCAGTCACGGTTGTTGAAGAACTCCTGCCACAGCACGCGGCCGATCATCAGGGTCTCGGGGCCGCCCAGCAGTTCGGGAATCACGAACTCGCCGACCACCGGGATGAACACCAGCATGCAACCGGCAATGATGCCGTTCTTGGCCAGGGGCACGGTGATTTTCCAGAAGTTGTTGAAGTTGCTCGAACCCAGGTCCGAGGCGGCTTCCAGCAGGCTCTGGTCGTGCTTGACCAGGTTGGCATACAGCGGCAGCACCATGAACGGCAAGTACGCGTACACCACCCCTATGTAGACCGCGGTGTTGGTGTTGAGGATTTCGATCGGCGCCGAGGTCAGGCCGCTCCACATCAGGAAGCCGTTGAGCAAACCGTTGTTGCTGAGGATGCCCATCCAGGCATAGACGCGGATCAGGATCGCGGTCCAGGTCGGCATCATGATCAGCAGCAGCAAGACGTTCTGCGTTTCCTTGCTGGCCTTGGTGATCGCGTAGGCCATGGGGAAACCGATCACCAGACACATCAGGGTGCTGAGCAGGGCGACTTTCAGCGAGCCGAGGTAGGCCGAGATATACAGCTCGTCACCCACCAGCAACGCGTAGTTGCCGACGTTGAGCAGCAGCTGGAATTTCTGTTCGGCGAAGCTGTAGATCTCCGAGTAGGGGGGAATGGCCAGGGCCGCTTCCGAGAAGCTGATCTTCATCACCAGGAAAAACGGCAGCATGAAGAACAGGAACAGCCAGAGGAAGGGAATGCCGATCACCAGCTGGCGACCGCTGGGCAGCACACGGGTCAAACGCTGATTGAGAGTCATGGTGGAAGTGCTCATGTGCGCAGTACCACGCCGCTGTCGTCTTCCCACCACACGTACACCTGGTCGTCCCAGGTCGGCCGTGCGCCGCGGCGTTCGGCGTTGGCCATGAACGACTGGACGATCTTGCCGCCAGGCAGTTCGACGTAGAACACCGAATGCCCGCCGAGGTAGGCGATGTCATGCACCTTGCCCTGGGACCAGTTGTAGCGGTGCTCGGGCCGGGTGGTGCTGACCAGCATCTTTTCCGGGCGGATGGCGTAGGTCACCGACTTGTCCTGCACCGAGGTGCTGACGCCGTGGCCGACGTAGATCTTCTGTTCCAGCTCCGGGCAATGAATCACCGCGTGGCCTTCCAGGTCTTCGATGACGGTGCCGTCGAAGGCGTTCACGTTGCCGATGAATTCGCAGACCATGCGGCTGACCGGGGCCTCGTAGATGTCCACCGGGCTGCCGATCTGGGCGATCCAGCCCAGGTGCATGATGGCGATGCGCTGGGCCATGGTCATGGCCTCTTCCTGGTCGTGGGTCACCATCACGCAGGTCACGCCGACCCGTTCGATGATCTCCACCAGTTCCAGCTGCATCTGCGAGCGCAGCTTTTTATCCAGGGCGCCCATGGGTTCGTCGAGCAGCAGCAGCTTCGGCCGCTTGGCCAGGGAGCGGGCCAGGGCCACGCGCTGGCGCTGGCCGCCGGACAGCTGGTGCGGCTTGCGCTTGGCGTACTGGGTCATGTGCACCAGCTTGAGCATCTCGGCCACGCGGGCATCGATCTCGGCCTTGGGAATCTTGTCCTGCTGCAGGCCGAAGGCAATGTTCTGGGCCACGGTCATGTGCGGGAACAGCGCGTAGGACTGGAACATCATGTTGATCGGCCGCTCGTAGGGCGGCATGTCGGTGATGTCCACGCCGTCCAGGTAGATACGCCCCTCCGTTGGTCGCTCGAAGCCCGCCAGCATGCGCAGCAGGGTGGACTTGCCGGAACCCGAGCCACCGAGCAGGGCGAAGATCTCGCCCTGGTGAATGTCCAGGGACACATCGTCCACGGCCACGGTTTCATCGAACTTCTTGGTCACGCGGTCGACTCTCACCAGCACCTTCTGCGGTTGCGGGTGACCTTCCAGAGCCTTTCTGTACGTGCTGGAGGCGTTTGCCATGTGGAACTCCCAACAGATGTCAGTCGTCGGGCCAAAACGGCCCGGCTTAATAGATGGATGACAAACCCGCGGTGGCGGGTTTATTCGGCGCTGCCGTCCTGGCGGCCTGACGCTGGTTCTTGTTCTCGTATTGCTGGGTGTGGCTTGAACCGCCCCACGGGCCAAGGCGGACGCACAAGGGCGCACCGCCGCCGGCCGGGGGCGTGGCAGTCAATTTCGCGGGTGAAGCTTTTAGTCAGTGGCCGTTGCGCTGCGCCGCCCGTTGCCGGCAGGCATCGCCGAAGGCCTGGAAGATCCGCAGGTAGACCGGGTTCGACAGCACCTGCCATTCCGGATGCCACTGCACGCCCAGGGCAAAGGCCGGGCTGTGTTCTACCGACACCGCCTCGATCAGGCCGTCCGGCGCCAGGGCCTCGGCGCGCAGGCCGGGGGCCAGGCGATCGATGCCCTGGCTGTGGATCGAGTTGACCTGGAATTCCTGGGGCAGATCCAGGGCCTGGAACACGCCGCCCGGTTGCACCCTGACGGCATGGGCGGGGGCGTATTGCACGGCCAGGTCCGGGTGGTCGGCTTCGCGGTGATCGAGGTAGCCCGGCAACTCATGCACCTTCTGGTGCAGGCTGCCGCCGAAGGCCACGTTCATCTCCTGGAAGCCGCGGCAGATGCCCAGCACCGGCACGCCGGCGGCAATCGCCGTGCGCAGCAGGGGCAGGGTGGTGGCATCGCGCTGGGGATCGTGGGCGGTGCCCGGTTCGCTGGCCGGGCCCTGATAGTGGAAGGGCTCCACATTCGATGGCGAGCCGGTGAACAGCAGGCCGTCCAGGTTCTGCAGCAGAGCCTCGGTATCGATGAGGTCCGCCAGGGAAGGAATGATCAGGGGCAGGCCCTCGGCCGCGCTGCTGACAGCACGCAAGTACTTGTCGCCGCTGACGTGGTAGGGGTGCAGCCCGATCTCTTTGACGCACGCAGTAACGCCGATCAATGGCTTGAATGCCATTTTTATCACCTCGAAATTCACGCTGGAACGAGTTTTTCGAGAGCTTATCCTCGTTGATTTTAATTAACAACTTCCGTGTAAAAAATTCTAAACGTTTTTCGTCTGAAACCCGTGAGCGGCACGGGTTACGAGGTAAATAAAGATCTTGAGGCGCAAAATAATTGACGATCGGCGGCCATTTCTGGTGCTTGACTTCACTTTTCCTTTCGGATTGACTGCTGCAACGAAACCGCTTTGAACATAATAATTAACACATAGGTGCATCATGTCGGTCCCACTGCGTGCCGTTCAGCTCAACGAAGCCAACGCCTTCCTGAAGAACCATCCCGAGATCCTCTACGTCGACCTGCTGATTGCAGACATGAACGGCGTGGTGCGCGGCAAGCGCATCGAACGCACCGCCCTGCACAAGGTGTACGAGAAGGGCATCAACCTGCCGGCCTCGCTGTTCGCCCTGGACATCAACGGCTCCACCGTGGAAAGCACCGGCCTGGGCCTGGACATCGGCGACGCCGACCGCATCTGCTACCCGATCCCCGGCACCCTGAGCGTCGAGCCCTGGCAGAAGCGCCCGACCGCGCAACTGCTGATGACCATGCACGAGATCGAAGGCGAGCCGTTCTTCGCCGACCCTCGTGAAGTGCTGCGTCAGGTCGTCAGCAAATTCGACGAGTTGGGCCTGACCATCTGCGCGGCCTTCGAGCTGGAGTTCTACCTGATCGACCAGGACAACGTGAACGGTCGTCCGCAGTCGCCTCGTTCGCCGATTTCCGGTAAGCGTCCGCAGTCGACCCAGGTCTACCTGATCGACGACCTGGACGAATACGTCGACTGCCTGCAAGACATCCTGGAAGGCGCGAAAGAGCAGGGCATCCCCGCCGACGCCATCGTCAAGGAAAGCGCCCCGGCGCAGTTCGAGGTCAACCTGCACCACGTCTCCGACCCGATCAAGGCCTGCGACTACGCGGTGCTGCTCAAGCGCCTAGTGAAGAACATCGCCTACGACCATGAGATGGACACCACCTTCATGGCCAAGCCGTACCCGGGCCAGGCCGGTAACGGCCTGCATGTGCACATCTCGATTCTCGACAAGCAAGGCAACAACATCTTCGCCAGCGACGACCCGGAAACCAACGACGCCCTGCGCCATGCCATCGGTGGCGTGCTGGAAACCCTGCCGGCGCAGATGGCCTTCCTCTGCCCGAACGTCAACTCCTACCGCCGTTTCGGCGCGCAGTTCTACGTGCCGAACTCGCCGAGCTGGGGCATCGACAACCGCACCGTGGCCGTGCGCGTGCCGACCGGTTCGGCGGATGCGGTGCGCATCGAACACCGCGTGGCCGGCGCCGACGCCAACCCTTACCTGCTGATGGCTTCGGTACTGGCCGGTATTCACCACGGCCTGACCAACAAGATCGAGCCCGGCGCGCCGGTGGAAGGCAACTCCTACGAGCAGAACGAACAGAGCCTGCCGAGCAACCTGCGCGACGCCCTGCGGGTGCTGGACGACAGCGAGGTGATGGCCAAGTACATCGACCCGATGTACATCGACGTGTTCGTCGCCTGTAAGGAAAGCGAGTTGGCCGAGTTCGAAAACTCGATCTCCGACCTCGAATACAACTGGTACCTGCACACGGTCTGACGGCCGTTCCTTTTCCTGCGTTGAGTATTTGCCATGACTAAATCCCGCAGCGACTGGGAGCAGCGCTTCCAGTCCTTGACCCTCGAAGGTCGCGCCTTTATCGACGGCCAGTATTGCCACGCCGTCAGCGCGGCCACCTTCGAGTGCATCAGCCCGGTGGACGGGCGTTTCCTGGCCAACGTCGCCAGCACCGACGAGGCCGACGCCAACCGGGCGGTGCAGGTGGCGCGCCAGGCGTTCGAGTCCGGTGTCTGGTCGCACAAGGCCCCGGCCGAGCGCAAGCGCGTGCTGATTCGCTTCGCCGATTTGATCCTCGAGCACCAGGAAGAACTGGCGCTCCTGGAAACCCTGGACATGGGCAAGCCCATCGGCGATTCCCTGAACATCGACGTGCCGGCCACCGCCAACGCGATCCGCTGGAGTGCCGAGGCCGTCGACAAAATCTACGACGAAGTGGCGGCCACGCCCCACGACCAACTGGGCCTGGTGACTCGCGAGGCCTCGGGCGTGGTGGCGGCCATCGTGCCGTGGAACTTCCCGCTGATCATGGCCAGCTGGAAATTCGCCCCGGCCCTGGCGGCGGGCAACTCCTTCATCCTCAAGCCTTCGGAAAAGTCGCCGTTGACCGCGATCCGCATCGCCCAGCTGGCGCTGGATGCCGGCATCCCCAAAGGCGTGTTCAACGTGCTGCCGGGCTACGGCCACACCGTGGGCAAGGCCCTGGCCCTGCATATGGACGTGGACGTGCTGGCCTTCACCGGCTCCACCGCGGTGGGCAAGCAACTGCTGGTGTATTCCGGGCAGAGCAACATGAAGCGCGTATGGTTGGAGGCGGGCGGCAAGAGCCCCAACGTGGTGTTCGCCGACGCGCCGGACCTGCGCGCGGCAGCAGAAGCGGCGGCCAGCGCCATCGCCTTCAACCAGGGCGAAGTCTGCACCGCCGGCTCGCGCCTGCTGGTGGAGCGCTCGATCCGCGACCAGTTCATTCCGCTGCTGGTGGACGCCATCAAGGCCTGGAAACCCGGGCATGCCCTCGACCCGGATACCCGCGTTGGCGCGCTGGTGGATCAGCGCCAGCTGGACAACGTGCTGCGTTACATCGGCATCGGCAAGGAGCAAGGCGGCCAACTGCTGGCCGGCGGCGCGCGGACCCTGGAAAGCACCGGCGGGCTGTATGTCGAACCGACGATTTTCGACGGCGTGACCAACGCCATGACCATCGCCCGCGAAGAGATCTTCGGCCCGGTGCTGTCGGTGATCAGCTTCGACACCGAAGAAGAGGCGCTGACGATCGCCAACGACAGCATCTTCGGCCTCGCTGCCGGGGTCTGGACCAGCAACCTCAGCCGCGCCCACCGCTTCGCCCGTGGCCTGCGCGCCGGTAGCGTGTGGGTCAACCAGTACGACGGCGGCGACATGACCGCGCCGTTCGGCGGCTTCAAACAGTCGGGCAATGGTCGCGACAAGTCGCTGCATGCCTTCGACAAGTACACCGAGCTGAAAGCGACCTGGATCAAGCTCTGACTCTTATAACAACGGCGGGGCGGGCGACGACCCGCACCTGCTGGGGAACTTCATGATGCAAACCTACGTAAACAGCTACTACGCCGCGACCCGCAACCAGACCGCCGACTTTCCGGTGCTTGAGGAGCTGGTGGAATGCGACGTCTGTGTGATCGGCGCCGGCTACACCGGCCTGTCCTCGGCACTGTTCCTCGCCGAGGCGGGCTACAGCGTCACCGTGCTCGAAGCGGCCAAGGTCGGCTTCGGCGCCAGCGGGCGCAACGGCGGGCAACTGGTCAACTCCTACAGCCGCGACGTCGACGTGATCGAGTCGCGCTACGGCGAAAAAAGCGCCGAAGTGCTGGGCAGCATGATCTTCGAAGGCGCCGACATCATTCGCCAGCGCATCCAGCACTACGACATCCAGTGCGACTACCGCCCGGGTGGCATCTTCGCCGCCATGAACAAGAAGCAGCTCAAGGGCCTGGCCGAACAGAAGGCCAGTTGGGAGCGCTACGGCAACAAGAACCTGAAGTTGCTGGACCAGGCGCAGATCGCCCAGGAAGTCGGCTCCGACGCCTACGTCGGCGGCCTGCTGGACATGCAGGGCGGGCACATCCACCCGCTGAACCTGGCCCTGGGCGAAGCCAGCGCGATCATCGGCCTGGGCGGCAAGATCTTCGAGCAGTCGGCGGCGGTGGAAATCACCTACGGCGAACCGAACATCGTGCGCACCGCCAAGGGCGTGGTCCGCGCCAAGTACCTGCTGATCGCCGGCAACGCCTATCTGCAGCAGGACCTCGACCCGCGGGTGACGCGCAAGAGCATGCCGTGCGGCTCGCAGATCGTGGTCACCGAACCGCTGTCGGAAAAAATGGCCCGTAGCCTGATCCGCAACCACTACTGCGTCGAAGACTGCAACTACCTGCTGGACTACTACCGCCTCACCGCCGACAACCGCCTGCTGTACGGCGGCGGCGTGGTCTACGGCGCCCGTGAGCCGAACGACATCGAGCAACTGATCCGGCCGAAGATCCTCAAGACCTTCCCCCAGCTCAAGGACGTGAAGATCGACTACCGCTGGACCGGCAACTTCCTGCTGACCATGTCGCGCATGCCGCAATTCGGCCGCATCGAAAAGAATGCCTACTACATGCAGGGCTACAGCGGCCACGGCGTCACCTGCTCGCACCTGGCCGGCAAACTGATCGCCGAAATGATCCGCGGCGACGCCGAACGCTTCGACGCCTTCGCCTCGCTACCGCACATGCCGATGTTCGGCGGCCGCACCTTCCAGGCCCCGCTGACCGCCATGGGCGCAGCGTACTACGCGCTGCGCGATCGCTTCGGCATCTGATCCCGATACGCTTCCTGCGTTTGCCCGCGCTTGCGCGGGCTTTTTTCGGCCCGGAAACCCGCATCCGAACCCGTAAACCTGTAGCCGCTGCCGCAGGCTGCGATGAGGGCCGCGGGCCCTCCCGAGGTCCGAAAGAACACCGCCGGTTTTCAACGCCTGGCACACCCTGCGGCAAGGCCAATCACCACCGTCGGCCACCGCTACAGCTCCACCCACAAACGTGATTTAATAGCCGCCTTTCAGGTTCCGGGGCCACTGGATCGGCGAACTTCGCAACTAAACTTCGCAACTAAAAGTCACCGGCCGCACTCCAACTTGCAACACCCCCCACGTACACCTCACACAAGGCTGCTATGGACACGGGCACTCGACTCAAACTCGTTCGCGAAAGCTACAAACTGTCCCAGCGCGAGCTGGCCCGGCGCAGCGGCGTGACCAACGCCACCATCTCCCTGATCGAACAGAACCGCGTCAGCCCCTCGGTCAGCTCCCTGAAAAAACTCCTCGAAGGCATCCCCATGTCCCTGGCGGACTTCTTCACCTTCGACCAGCCCCCGCGCGAACACCAATACGTCTTCCGCGCCAACGAACAACCCGACCTCGGCCGCGACGGCGCCCGCCTGCTGCTGATCGGCGCCGCCCTGCCAACCCGCCAGATGCGCTTTCTGCGCGAACAATACGCCCCCGGCGCCAGCTCCGGCGACGAGCCGATCGTGCATGCGGAAGGGGAGGAGTGCGGCCTCGTCACCCGTGGCACCGTGGAATTGACGGTGGACGGGCAGGTGAGCGTGTTGAACCCGGGGGATGGATATTATTTTCCGACCACCTTGCCGCATAAGTTTCGCAATATTGGGCAGGATGAGGCGGAGATTATTAGTGCCAACACGCCGGCGAACTTCTGAACCGGGATCGTCTTCCCCGATCACGAGCGGCCCTCCACAGCCGCTCACCTGTTTTTAAGAATCGCCTTAAAGTCTACGTCCCCGGTCCTGCGCTAGCGTCCCCTGTCTTCCAGACGGGAGGCACTTTCACCCTTAGCGCAAGGACACGCCATGATTTCCTCAGCTCGCCTCGGCGATAGCCATGTCTGCCCGATACCGGGCCACGGCACCACCCCCATCGTTTCCGCGGCCATGGACGTCAGCATCAACGGCATGGGCTCCGCCCGGGTTGGTGACACCTGTGGCTGCGGTGCTGTCATCACCACCGGCTTCCCCTCGATTTTGATCAACGGTCGGCCCATGGCCCATCTTGGCAGCCCCACCAGCCATGGTGGCACCATCACCACTGGCTCCAGCGACACCTTCGGTGGCTTCACCTTCACTCCTGTGCCTGGAGCGGCCATCGTCAACTTCGCCACTCTGGGCGCCATCCGCGCCGATGGCACGGTAGACGAACAACGCATGACCTCCTTGCTGGCCGACCCAGCGCTCATCGAAAAAGCCGAGGCCGCCAACGCCCTGGTCAACTCACCGGCCGCGCCCGCTGTGCCCATGGCCAGCCTGCAAGAAGGGATCGAGCCGGGATTTCATATCGTCGAACAACCCATGTCCCGCTCGGCACTGGAGTCCTTACTCTTCGCCGAACCCAATAGCGCAGTACTAGAGAAATTCCGTACCCTCAACCCACAGCTCACTAATTACGCCAAGCCAGGCCAACTGATCGTCCTCAGCGACCCGGCCAACTTCCAATGCACCCGTGAGGAAGCCTGGCTGATGGAAGCGGCGGCAAAGGTCAATGCGGCACTGGAACCGATGAGCGATGAGGAGGCCAGCTTTTTGGCGCGCAATCGTTATCTGCTGGAATCCTTTGCTTCCCAGGGCTCGACCGCGATGGGCGTTGGCACCGCGATTTTCGCCAAGCATCTGGAGGATGTGAAAGCTTCGCTGCGGGATATCGAAAGCCTGCATAAGCGTAGTTTTCAGCAACATGGGCACCTGCGTTCCGCCGAGTTTTTTGCCGAGCGCAAGCGGCTGCTGGCTCAGTTGGATACTCGACTGACTACCTTTACTCGAGCGGGGATTGGTTTTCCTGAGCATCCGAAGTTGAAAACGGCTTTGGGAATTTCCAGTCGCAGCCTTGTGCATCACTGGACGTTAGCCGGGGCGCCAGGGCAGATACCGGGGTATGCGACG